>JAPLGX010000105.1 GCA_026389925.1 Chloroflexota bacterium | reverse complement strand
CTGCGAGTCATGGCAGAGCCTCCCTCGCCGCCCGGAGACGCCGCGGGCTAGGCCTGGGCCGCCGCAGCCGGTGCGGCTTCGACGATTTCCTGACGCGTGACCAGGTAGCGCATGATCGGCTCACTCAGACGCAGGTTGCGTTCGAGCGCGGCTTCGCCCGCCGGGGGCATCTCCATTGAAATGAAGACATACAGGCCCTCGTTCTGCTTGCGAACGGTATAGGCCAGGCGCCGCCTGCCCCACACATCGGTTTTGACAACCGTGCCGCTGCTTTCGGCGATCCATGTCTTGACCTTCTCGAGCAGAGCGGTCAGACCTTCCTCGCCTATGTCGGTGCGGACGAGCAGACCCACCTCATAGTTGCGCATGGGGTACCTCCTTTCCTCGGGAATGCCCCCCTTGGCCGGCCGGGGAAAGCCGGGTGGGGAGCGGAAAACGTGGGCCCAAGGCCCACGTGCAACGCAGTCATTCTACCACGCCGCGCGGCGGGCTGCAACTACGCCAGCGGTTTCACCTGGTACAGTTCGCCGCTTTCGAAGCCGCGCGCCGCGTAGTACTCGCGTGTCCCGATCGCCGAGATCACCGCCAGGCGTCGGTAGCCGCGAGCGCGCGCGATGCGCTCGGCCTCGGCCAAGAGGTGTGCGCCCAGCCCCAGGTGTTGCGCCGCGCCGTCTTGCGTCTCGCCCAGGCTCAGGCTTTGGCCGTAGATGTGCAATTCGCGCACGATGGCCGCGCCGCGCAAGTCGGGCGCCAGCGCGCGCGGCGCCTCAGCCTGCGGCAAATGCAGCCGCAGGTAGCCGGCCAATCGGTCGTCGGGCGAATCGAAAGAAAGGAAGTGCTCCTCGCCGCCGCCGGCCATGTACGTCAGGTCGTTCATGCGCAAACGACCGGGGTCCACCGGCCGCTCGCGCACTTCGCGGCAGCGGATGCATACGCAGCGCAGCCCGCGCTGAGCTAGCGCGCGCTGCGCCTCCTCGCGCAAGTTCGAACGCCGGTTGCCCGCGACCACGTGATGCGCGGGGATATCGCGCACCAGACGGTTGACCCGGCAGTAGCGAGGGATCGTCGGTTTGATATCGACCATCATCTCGAGCAGCATCTCGTACGAGTACGGGCTGTACTCGCCTCGCTCCCAGTAGGCGAAGAGCTCACTGTTGCGCAGGAGCGAGGTGGGGTAGATTTTCAGTTCGTCCGGACGCAATTCTGCATCCGACCACAGCCTGGCGAAATCCGCCCGGTCGCGCTGCGGGTCCGATCCAAGCAGGTTCGGCATCCAATGCCCGTGGATCTTGAATCCCGCCGCGCGCAGCAGGCGGAACGCCTGGCGCGTGGTCTGCAACGTGTGGCCGCGCTTGTTGAGCGCCAGGATTTCGTCGTCGGTGGACTGCACACCCACCTGGACTTTGGTCACGCCCAATTGACGCAGCCAGCGCAACTCGTCCTCATCGATGCGGTCCGGGCGCGTTTCTATGACCAAGCCGACGTTGCGCCGCACACCGCGCGCGTTGGCGGCCTGCGCCGCCTCGAGCGAGGGCGAATCGGCCCCGTTGATCGCCTCCAGGCAGCGCTGGACAAACCATGCCTGGTAGTCGCGGCGGTAGGCGCTCCACGTCCCACCCAGGATAAGCAGCTCGATCTTTTCGGTGGGATGCCCGACGGCGGTGAGCGACTCGAGCCGTGCGCGGGTTTGGGCGAACGGATCGAAATCGTGCTGGCCGGCGCGCATGGCCCCAGGCTCGTCGACCAAATAGCTCTTGGGCATGCGCGCATCGGTGGGGCAGAAGATGCATTCGCCTGGGCAAGGGTAAGGCTTGGTCAGCACGGTGACCGTGGCCACGCCCGAGAGCGTGCGCACCGGCTTCATGCGCAGCGCGCGCAGGAGAGCGGGCGATTCGGCGATCTCGCCCGCGGCCACCATTTCGCGGTAGGCATGCACCAGCGCGTCTTTGGCGAGGTAGGAGCCCAACGCCGGGTGGCGGTGCAGCGCCGCGCGCAGCGCAACGCCCCGCACCAGGTCGTGCACAACGGCACGCGCCGCACCGCGGCGCGTCTCGTCGGTGTAGTCGCGTGCGCGCTGCCAAGCTTCTTCGCGCGAGGTAATGTCGCTCATCCTTGTATAATCGGCGGCCATGGACGCTCGCGTGGCCGCGCGGCTGCTTGCCCTCAATAGGGAATTCTACCAAACATTCTCAGCCGACTTTGCCCAGACACGTGAACGCCTGCAGCCCGGCGTGGCCCACATTGCGCGTGAAGTCCCTCGCCAAGTGCGCCTGCTCGATCTGGGCTGCGGGCGGGGGCAACTGGCGAGGCATCTGCTCGCCGAGAAGGCGCCCCGCCTGTACCTCGGCCTCGACCTCAGCCTGCGCCTGTTGCATCTCGCACGCGGCGCTGCCGCCCGTGCGGGAGAATCAGCCCTTTTTGCCTGCGCCGATCTCTCGGCACGTGCGCTGCCCCTCAGCCCGGCTACGCGATTCGACTGGGCGTTTGTGTTCGCCGTCTTGCATCACCTGCCCGGCTTCGATTTGCGGCTGCGCACGTGCCAGGAGGCGCACCGCCGCCTTGTGCCCGGCGGGCGGCTGGCGCTCTCCAATTGGCAGTTCAGCCGCAGCGAACGGTTACGCCGGCGGGTCGTCCCCTGGGCGGAGATTGGGCTGGGCGAGCACGAGGTTGATCTGGGCGATGCGCTTCTCGATTGGCGCCGCGGCGGACGAGGACTGCGCTACGTGCACCAGGTTGAGCAAACCGAGCGCCTGCAGTTGTGCCATGAAGCCGGCTTCCGCGAAATCGAAAACTTCGCCTCCGACGGCGAGGGCGGCGACCTCTCCGACTATGCCGTCTGGGAAGCGGTCTAGCTTCCCGTCACCCCTACATCGAGGGCCGATTCTGGATGCGGTCAATCGCGCGCCCGCGCCCCTCACGCGCAAGTCCTCCAAACCCACGCCTATGGATCAGCGCAAGTGTGTATCGAAGAATGTGACGAGGATTTGCGTCAGCTCTGCCCGCGTCGGGCTGATCTCGCTGCCGACCGGCGAAAAGCCGTGGCCCGCATTGCGCACCAAAACCAGGGTGCTCTCGACGCCCGCCTGACCCAGCGCCTGATTGAAGACGACCGCCTGCGAGGCCGGCACGACGTCGTCGAGCTCGCCCTGCAAGAGGAGGAAGGGCGGGTCATCGGGGCTTACGTAGGTCATCGGGCTCGCCCGGCGCAAGAAATCCTCACCGCCAGGAAAGGCCAGCGCCAGGCCCATGCGTTCGTGGTCGCCGGTGAGGGCGGTGAAATCCGTCGGGCCGAACAGGTTTGCCACCGCCTGCACTCGGCTCGATTGCTCGCCCCAGCCTCCGCTGCCTTCGAACCCGGCACTCGCATCGGTCGTGCCAAGCAACGACACCAGGTGCCCGCCCGCACTCGAGCCGTAGGCGCCGATGCGTTCGCCATCCACGCCGAGCGCGGCGGCATTGGCGCGGAAGAACCTCACCGTGCACTTGACATCCTCGATCATGGCGGGGAATACGTAGTCGGGCGCCAGGCGATAGTTGATCGAGGCGAAGGCGTACCCGCGGTGAATGAACTCGATGGCCTCCAGGAGTTCGCCGCTGGCGGCCTTGTCGCCCCTCATCCACGCGCCGCCGTGAACGAATATCACCAACGGGCGCGGCGAGGCCGGGGGCTCCGGCGGGGCGTAGAAGTCGAGCTTGAGCTGCACTTCAGCGCCGGTGCAGTAGGTCAGGTCCGGGTAGAGCAGGGAGGCACGCAGCGAGCCGCGCGGAGCGCGTTGTAGAGAGTCCGCGGGCTGCGCAGGCAATGCATACGTCGAAGTCGGTTCGAGGGTTGTCGCGGGCGGCAGGCTCGGCAGCAGGCTGGCCAGCGGCGGCAGGGTTGCCTCGGGCGTCGACCGTCCGCCGGACGGCGCCTCGAGGAGAGGCCGCAGGGTGGCAAATCGGCAGGCGCTGAGGACGAGCGCGGCGCCCACGAGCAGCCTCCAACCCGCGATCCGACGCAACGGGCTCCCCTTCCTGTGTCTGTGCATTTCGCACTCCACACGGCGCGGGCGACCCCGGCACCGCCCCCGCATTCTACCGCCTCGCGTATCTCGGGCCGGCAGCGCTGCGTAGGCTCGAAGCGCTGCAGTTGCCGCCGCGAAAACGCGCGCCGAAGTTTCGGCGCGCGTTGGGGACGCGTGGAAGGAGCGCGTGAAGGAAGTCTATGTTGCGGCCGCCTTGGAGATCACGCTCAGCCCCTCCACCATTTGGCGATTGTAAAGCAGCACCGGCGCCCGGCTCACGAGTTGCGGGAAGAACACCGGGATGAGGGTGGCGTTGTAGAGGGGGATGAAATCACGATGGCCCTGGAAGATGGTCTCTGCAAAGTCGAACTTGCCGGGCGATTCCATCACGCCGAACATCTCGAAGCCCTTGAGCCCGGCCCACACCCGATACGACACCAGGCGCCCGAAGCCGCTGCGCGCCACGGAGGGCGGGCCGAGATCGCTGCGCTGCTCGAGCAGCACCGCCACCAGACGCGATTTGACCGCGTCCCAAGAGTCGAAGCGGGCCACGGTCTCGGCCGGGCGATGCAGGCGGGCCAGCCACACCTCCACCACTTCGATCGAGGAGCCAGAGGTGTCGTTGAGCACACCGATCACGCCCGAAGAAGAAACGGGCATCTTGCCTTTCACGCGGTAGTGCGGCGTGATCAGTTCAACCGGAACATGCGTGGAGATCAGCTTGCTGTCCATAGGGGTCACACCGCACGGAAGGCGGCGTATAGTGTCACTCCATCGATCGCGGTTTCGAGCCAAACATGCCCGCCAGCCTCACGCACCTGGCGGCAGGCCGCGCCCAGTGGACTGACCGTGGGCCGCGAGGCGGCGTCTTCACCCAGTTCGTCGAGTTCGCTCGAGCTCAGGCGGGGGCCGGAATCCAGAAGGGAGAGCGTCACCCACTCGCCAGGCGGCAGGCCCTCGGCCTGGGTCATGGTGAAGGGACCGGAGGGCTCCCCGCTGCGCATATGGAAAACAGCGAGCGCCACCGGCTCGCCGCTCGAGCGGGCAATAGCCCAGCCCAGGAGAGTCTGCATGCCGGCCAGAGCGAGCTTGGGGTTGCCAAATACCGGGGGGAACTCCCCGGCCAACTGCGGGATGATGCCGATGTGTCTGAGCGCGGCCACGGGCCGGACGGCTTTGAGGGCTTCATCGACAACACGCGGTAACGAAAACTGCTCGGCTCCGCGCGGGACGGGTGCGGCCGAGGGTTCGCTGGGCATGAGCTTGAGCAGCGGCCGCACCACCGCGCTGAGGCGCGCCAGATTGTCGCGATAGGGGGAGCGCGGCGCGACGCGCAGCAGCGAATCGGTCTCGGCGGCCAGCACCTGCAGCGCCTGGCGGAACTCCGGCCCAAGCACCTCGCCCACGGCACCCATCGGTTTGGGCGGCGCAGGCACCGCCCCATCCGGCTGCGGCGGGCGCGCCGCTGGTTTGAGGCGCGTGAGCGCCAGGCTGGCGGTGTGGGCCAGCGCGCGGACAATGATGAGCTGATGCTCGCCAAACCCCTGCCCCGCGCTGCGGTTGTAGATGGCCAGCACACCACCCACATGGCTTTCGATGAAGATGGGCATGTTGATCAGCGCCTGCACCATGTAGGCCGTCTTCACGCGAAAGCGGCCTTCCCCTGGCGAGGGCTGGCGCACGAGCGGCTGGCCGGTGCGCACCACCTGGCTCACGAACGTATCCGAGACGAGCTGATGGTGCAGCAAGGCACGCGTCTCGGGCGCCTCCTTGCTGGCCCGCAGGAAGACTTCGTTGGAGGCCGGGTCGATCAGGTAGAGGCTCGCGTCTTCAGCGTGAGTAAGGTAGGCCGTGGCCTCCACCACTTGGCGCAGGATCGCATCCGCCTCGTGGGATTGCAGCAGGACGCGCGAAACTTCGAGCAGGATGCGGTACTCCTCGTTCTGCTTGCGGAGTTGATCGGCGGCCAGCTTGAGCTTGGGCAGCGCCTGGCGCGCGCTCAGCTGGACGATCGCATCCCGTTGAAGCGACATGATTGAATCGATGAGGGCTTCAGGCCGGTAGGGCTTGAGCAGAAAATCGCGCACGCCCAGGCGGAACAGATCGCGCCCGGCTTCAGGGCTGAGGCGGGCGGCCAGGATGATGGCCGGCGCCTGGTCACCCCGTTCGCGGCGAGTCCTAAGCACGGTCAGGGCCATGCCTTGCAGCTGGGTGATGTCGACCACCATGACGTCGGCGGGGGGCGAATCCGGGCGGGCCACCTCGGCCGCCAGGCCGTGCGGCATGAAGATCTCGCGCACCAGCCACTCGCCGGATTCCGGCGCATCGGCGATGACCAGCACGCGCGGGCGGGCGTGAATTTCGTCGGTTTTGGCTGACCACACCAGGCTCATCGCCGGGGTCTCCCCAGTGTGCCGCGGGCCGCCCCGTTCGGGCCGCCTGCTGCCGGTTTCGAGCTTGATTTTACACTCTGCAATGAGGGAGCGCCAATGGCAGAGATATAATGAAACGACCACGTGTGGGCGACAGGGCGGTGCGCCGCGCGCGCGCACCGCGCAGCCCTTGGCGCAGGGAGGCAGGCATGTACGATCCGCGGCAGTTGGACGATTTGGGCCGAGCGCTTGAGGACTGGACCCGCACGGACCTCGCACAGGCGCTGGCCACGACCCCCGAGCGCGCCTCGGAATTCCTGACGACCTCCTCCGAACCGATCGAGCGCCTCTACACGCCGCTGGACCTGGCCGATGGCGACTACCAGCGCGACCTGGGGCTGCCCGGGCGTTACCCGTACACCCGCGGCATCCACCCAACGCTGCACCGCGGCCGCTTGTGGACGATGCGCATGTTCGCCGGGTTCGGCACGGCCGAGGAGACCAACGCGCGCTTCAAGTACCTGCTCGAACAGGGTCAGACGGGGCTCTCGATCGCCTTCGACCTGCCCACGCTGATGGGCTACGACTCCGATGCGCCGGAAGCGTTGGGCGAATTCGGCAAGTGCGGCGTGGCCGTGGCCTCCCTGCGCGACATGGAGATACTGCTCTCCGGCATCCCGCTGGAAAAGGTCTCGACCAGCATGACCATCAACTCGCCGGCGGCGATCGTGTGGGCGATGTACCTCGCGGCGGCCGAGAAGCAGGGCGTGCGGCCGGAGAAGCTGCGCGGCACAATTCAGAACGACATCCTCAAGGAATACATTGCGCAGAAGGAGTACATCTTCCCGCCCGAGCCTTCGATGCGCCTGGTCGTCGACACGATGGAGTACGGCAGCCGCAGGGTGCCGCAGTGGAACACCATATCGATTTCCGGATACCACATCCGCGAGGCGGGTGCCACCGCGGCGCAAGAGCTGGCCTTCACGCTGGCCGACGGCATGGAGTACGTGCGCTGGGGGATGGCGCGCGGCATGGCGGTGGACGAGTTTGCACCGCGCCTGTCGTTCTTCTTCAATGCCCACAACGACTTCTTCGAGGAGATCGCCAAGTACCGCGCGGCCCGGCGCATCTGGGCCCATGAAATGCGCGAGACCTTCGGCGCGCGGGACCCGCGTTCGTGGTTGCTGCGATTCCACACCCAGACCGCCGGCTGCAGCCTGACCGCGCAGCAGGTGGAGAACAACGTGGCGCGCGTGGCAATCCAGGCGATGGCCGCGGTGCTGGGAGGCACGCAAAGCCTGCACACGAATTCGATGGACGAGGCCTTGGCGCTGCCCTCTCAAGCCGCGGCAACCGTCGCCCTCCGCACGCAGCAAATCCTGGCCCATGAATCCGGCGTGGCCAACACGGTGGACCCGCTGGGCGGCTCCTTCTTCGTGGAGGCACTGACCAATCGCATGGAACGGCAGGCACGTGAATACTTCGCGCGCATCGCCGATCTGGGCGGCGTGCTACCGGCCATCGAACGCGGATTCTTCCAGAAGGAGATCGGCGAGGCGGCCTACCGCTACCAGCGGGAGATCGACGAGCACAAACGCGTTGTGGTGGGCATCAATGAATTCGCCGATGCAAGACCGCTGCGCATCCCGCTGCTCGCAATGGACCCGCAGGGGCTCGAGCGCCAGGTAGACCGTCTGGATAAGATGCGCGCCGAACGCGACAACGGGCGGGTCGGCCAGGCGCTCGACCGGCTGCGCATCGCCGCGCAAGGGACCGAGAATATGATGCCGCACATTCTGGAAGGCGTGCGCGCCAATGCAACCCTGGGGGAGATTGTGGGTGTGCTGCGGGAGGTTTTTGGAACTTACCGCGAGCCAAGCTGGGAATGATCCGCGCCAGCGCGCCGAAGCGGGGCGCTACGGCGCCTGATCATGGGACTGGAGTGCGCGTGAAACCTCATGCCAACCCCGGCGTCCAACGCCGGTTTTTGATTGCCCTCGCCCTGACCGCTCTTATCCTGATCGCCGAAGTCGCGGGCGGGCTGTGGACCCGCAGCCTGGCACTTGTCTCGGATGCCGCCCACGTGCTGCTCGACCTGTTCGCCATCGCGCTGAGCTACCTTGCGCTGCGACTCTCGGCCTTGCCTCCCGACGACCGTCACACGTACGGCTACCACCGGCTGGAAGTGCTGGCGGCGTTAGCCAACGGCCTGACGCTGCTGGTCGTCGCCGGCGGAATCCTCTGGGAATCCGCCGAGCGCTGGCGTTCACCGCAAGCGGTGCGCAGCCTGGAGATGTTGGTGATCGCAGTGGTCGGCCTGCTGGTGAACGTGGCGGTCGCCTTCCTGCTCACTGCCAAGGCTCACAGTGGAACCACCCAGCGCATCGACCTCAACGTGCGCAGTGCCGCGCTGCATGCGATCTCGGATGCGGTCTCCTCGGTGGGAGTTATCGCGGCTGCGCTGGTGATTGCCTTTACCGGCTGGCGACAGGCGGATGCTCTGGCCAGCGCGCTGATCGGGCTGCTCATTCTCTTGGGGGCCGGGCGCGTGTTGCGCAGCTCACTGCACATCCTGATCGAGGGGACGCCGGAAGGCATGTCGGTGTTCGAAGTGGGCGAGGTCATGGCCGGCACGCCCGGGGTCTGTGAGGTGCACGACCTGCACGTGTGGAGCCTGTGTTCGAGTCACGTCGCGCTGAGCGCCCACATCATGCACGAGAGCGGCGACCCGCGCGCGCAGATCGCTACGCTGCGCGATCTGCGCGAACGCCTGGAGCTGCATTTCGGCATCACCCATACCACGGTGCAGATCGACGAGGCCAACTGCGGCCAGGGGACTCCCGTCGATACCGCCGCCGTGGCCGGAAACCCAGGCTAGGCGGCGGCCGTGTGCGGCCGATTCACGCTCACCTCCGGGCCGGCCGCCTTGCAACGCGCGCTGCACCTGGATACTCCGCCCGAAGAAGTCCTCCCGCGATTCAACATCGCCCCGACTCAGAACGTTGCGATCGTCACCAGCCTCGACCACCCGCGCGTCGAGTACGTGCGCTGGGGGCTGATTCCCTCTTGGGCCAAGGAGCCCGGCATCGGCAGCCGCCTGATCAACGCGCGGGCGGAGACCGTACGCGAGAAGCCGGCCTTCCGCTCCGCGTTCCTCAAACGCCGCTGCCTGATCCTGGCCGACGGCTTCTACGAATGGGAACGCACGGCACGCGGTCGGGGCGGCGCGCGGGCTCCCTTCTATATACAGATGGCGGGCGGCGCGCCGTTCACCTTCGCCGGGCTATGGGAAAAGTGGCGTTCGCCGGAGGTCGAGGACGTGCGCAGCTGC
Organism: Chloroflexota bacterium; assembly: GCA_026389925.1. Classification (GTDB taxonomy): domain Bacteria; phylum Chloroflexota; class Anaerolineae; order Anaerolineales; family RBG-16-64-43; genus RBG-16-64-43. Next base: position 2,208 of record JAPLGX010000105.1, on the reverse strand, counting down.
ACCATCCTGACCTGCGCGGCGAATGAGATCATCGGCCGATTCCATGACCGCATGCCGGTCATCCTCGAAGGTGAGAGCGCGCGGCGCTGGCTTGACCCAGGCGCGCCGGCCGATGATCTGAGCGCGCTGCTCGTCCCCTTCCCGCCGGAGAGGCTGCGGGTGCGGGTGGTCAGTGCGCTGGTCAACAGCCCAGGAAACGATCGGCCCGAGGTGCTGCAAGCGGATGAGTGAGACGAGTCAGAGCACAGAGCTCGTCGTCCCCGCGGAAGAGGGGACCCAGGACACATATGCAGCGCGATGGACGATGAAACGCGGGAAGAGAAAATACACGATCTCATGGCCTGATCGCCCTCCCCGCGCTTCATGTGACCAGCACGGCCGGCAATGCGCCCGAATTCCCGCTTTCGCGGGAATGACGATCAAGAGCGCAGGCGGGGACCCCGCTCAACCCGCCGCCCCACCCGGCGCGGCACCCGCCGTCACACGCAGCCGCCGCTCGACAAAGCGCGCGACGACCCACAGCGCTGCCGCGCTCATGCCTGTGCCCACCCCCAACGTCACAAAGCAATCCTGCCAGAACATCTCGGGGAAGAGACGAATCAGCGAATCGGAATAGAGGAACAGCCAGGTATCGCCGGCGAAGAATATCCGGTGGAAGAACACAAAGAACCAATTCCACGCCAGCACGACACCGGCCAGGATGGCGACAAGCAGTGCAACGGTGAGAACACTGCCCGACTGCAGTGCATGGAGAAACAGGGTCCCGCTGCGGCGCACAAGGTAGGCCGAGGCCAGCCCGCCGGCCAAGAGCGCCACGGCCCATGTCAGCAGCGCCGCGCTCACCACCTTCTTTACATCCGCCATGTGACGCAATTCGCGTGCGTTGTAGAGGGGCGTGCCGTCCGGGAGAGTCTGGGCCCCCAGGAACTGGATGCCCTCGCGGTTGAGGAGATACTGGCGCGAGATCTCCGACCAATGCAGGCGATCCTCGAGGCCGAACCCGTACGGGTCGGGCGGAAAGGCCGCCTTGTGATATTCGCTGCGGATGAACACGGGCGTGAGCAACACCCGCAGCCAGGTCAGCACCAGGATGACCGGCATGACCAGCACGATCAAGGCATGCGCAAATCGCTTCATGGCCAGAGCCTCGCCTTCTCGCGGCGGCATGAAATGCCTACAACTCATTGAGGTTCGATGTAATCCAACCCGCCGCCCAAAACGAACCGGACAACCATCGCATTCGTCAACTGCTCGACGGGCGCACGGTCATCGGTGAATACTACACCGCCGAGCACGGCCGGGCGAAGGTTCTCGAGCGTGCGCATGAGCACATCCATGAGAAACGGATGCCCAGGCGGATCGGCCACTTGCAGCCCCGCCAAGTTCCTCGCCAGGTTGTCCGCCTGCGTCGGCAGCACCGTCGCATAGAGAATGCTGTTCAGGCTGTCGGGCACATCCACGACGTAGACCGAGGGGAACACGGCCGACAGTGTTGCTGTCATCGCCTCCACCAGGCGGCGGTCGGCAGGCATGCGCGCAACGTTGATCACCAGCACGCCATCCGGGGTGAGCTTGCTGCGGACCAACTCGAAGAACTCCCGCGTGGTGAGATGCCAGGGGATGTATGGCGGGCGATAGGCATCCACCGCGATCACGCGATAGCTCTTTCCCGAGTGCGCCAGGCCCCAGCGCCCATCCACGGCACGCGCGCGCAGGTTGGGCTCATTCATGTCGAAGTAGGTGCGCCCCACTTCGATGATGGCGGGATCGATTTCAAAGCCGTCGATCGCGATGGGCCCATAGACGGCCGTGAACTGGCGGGCGGTGGTGCCGGCGGCCAAGCCGACGATAGCCAACGAATCGACCTTCTTTGCCGGGTAGGGCGCGGAGTTGAAGAAGGGCGCCGCGAGGAAGAAATCCCACGTGCCATAGGTCGCCAGCTCGCCCGGGCGATAGACCGAGTGCACCCCCTGCCCTTCATTGAGAAGCAGCAGGCGCATGCCATTGCGCTCGACCACCTGGATGTAGTTGTAGGCCGATTCTTTCTCCATCAACTGGCCGCGCGTCTGCTTGACCGGGCCGCTCGCGCCGAGCAGGGTCAGCCCGATGAGAGCCACCGGCATCCACAGCGCGATCACCGCTGCGCGCCGCTCGACGCGCGCCAGGCCGAAGAGGGCCACCCCGAGCAAGATGCCGGCGAACAGAAGA
>JAPLGX010000197.1 GCA_026389925.1 Chloroflexota bacterium | reverse complement strand
CCTGCAAGCTCTCGCCGCTAGGCGGAGAGTAGCCGAACGCGTGATTTTCACCGGCCAGGTGTCCAACAGCGCCGTGCCTGCGTACCTGTGGGCGGCGGATGTGTTGGTGATGCCCTATACTTCGCAGACGCCGACAGTGCGCTACATGTCGCCGCTCAAGATGTTCGAGTACATGGCTGCCGGCCGGCCGATCGTCGCCACCGACTTTCCCGTGGTGCGCGAGGTCCTTCGCGACGGCGAGACGGCGGTGCTTGTCGAGCCCGACAGCGCGCAGGCGTTGCGCGAGGGGATCTTAGAGTTGCTGAGGGACACTACGCGGTCGAAATCCCTTGCCTTGAGGTGCCTCGAGCAGGTGAGGGAGTACTCTTGGGCGCGACGCGCGCGCCGAATTCTTTCTGCCGTCATGCGCTGAACTCGTCCTCGCGCCAACATGATGGACGCAACGCAAGCGGGAATGGCGAGCTCGCGACAAGGTTGACTGGGGACAGCGATGACTTTGTTAGTGGGGCTGCGATTGGCTGAACTGGCTGTGCTTTCGGCGCTCGTTTGGAGCGGCTGGTACGTCGTTTTTCTGGGTTCTCAACGTCGAGTGCTGCCCTCCCTCGTTTGGGCCCAACTCCTCACGATGTCTCAGATTGTCCTGAGTGAGTTGGTGCTCGGGCTGATCGGCTGGCTTCGCCCCATGCCGGTGGCTCTCTGCAATCTTGGGATAGCGGCCATCGTGTGGCTGTGGTTTGCGAGCCATTGTTGGAGGGAGGCAATCAGAGCACAGCTCAAATGGTTTGAGATCCTAAGAAAGCCGCAGTTGAATGTGTTTGCCTTGATTGGTTTGGCAGCCTTCCTCGGGCTTCTCGTGTGGAGTCTTCTTCTCGCGTGGTACCTCCCTCCGCGCGAGTGGGATAGTCTGGCGTTTCACCTTCCGATAGTCGCTACCTACTTCCAGAATGGTGCGATCGCCCCTATCGCAAGCCCCTCTGTCTGGGTTCGTTATTACCCAATCGACGGTGAACTCCTGCAATTGTGGAACGTCCTCTTCCTCCATGACGACAGGATAGTTGAAATCGCATTCGTGCCCGCCATACTCGCTGGACTGGTGTCGATCTATGGCTTGGCCAGGGAACTTGGGGCCAGCCGTTCTTCTTCCGTGTTGGGTGCCGGGGTAGCGGCGTTTGCGAACGCGACGCTCATTGAAATGACAACCTCCTTCAATGACGCCCTTATGATGGGGCTTGTTGCCGCGGGGCTCTACATCCAAGTGTCCCTCCTTAGAAGGGCTTGGGCGACTGATCGCGCGAAGTTCATTCTGGGAGCCATGGGAGTGGGAGCTGCGTGCGGTCTTTGCGCGGGCGTAAAATTCAATGGCGCCGTCTATGCAGCCGGATTAGTCGCCGTGTTTCTATACCTGGCGATCCGCTCTCGCCTGCCGCGCATTGACGTCCAGGCGCGACGGCTACGGCTGCTCCTCGCGCCCCTGGGCATCATTATTGTGCTGGGGCTGGCGCTTTGCGCCTACCCGCTAGTACGGAACGTTCTTGTTGCTGGTAACCCCCTGGCGCCATTCGAGGTGCACATAGGAAACCTACGGCTCTTCGAAGGGCAGAAGGAGATAGCGGACTTTGTTGGCTGGACAACTCCACCTGAGGTGGCAGATATGCCTCTGCTGCTTCGTCTCGTGACCATATGGAGGGAGCCGACAGGATCGGTCTATGACCTTTCCCTGAGCGGTTTGGGCGGAGAATGGTTTGCGGTGGGTCTGCCAGCAGGCATCGTCTGGCTGGGCATTGCCATGTGGCGAAGGAAAACACTCGATGTTCTACTCTGCCTCACGCTGGTTGCTGGTGCGGCGGCGACCCCCGCCATGTGGAATCCACGTTATGTGATGCCGCTGCTGATATGGGGCGGAGTGGCGACCGCGTTGGTACTCGACAGCTTGACACCGAAGGTGGGCAAAGGGGTTAGCTCGTTGCTTGTGCTCCTCTCATTGCTTACGGTATTCTCGGCCATCCCTCCGTATAGCACTGGCCCTGACGACTTGATCGACATCGTCGGCGCAATCGATAGTCGGGATCGATCCAGCCCGCAACTCCTCAACCCGAGTTGGGGGCGTGAGGCATTCCGCTGGATCGATACCGAGACCAAAGACAACCGAGCGGTGATTGCCTACGGCAAATTGGTCCCATTCATCTACCCGCTCTACGGCACAGATTTGCGCAATAGGGTCATACATGTGTTGTCGACCGATCGGGACGAGTGGCTGGCGACGCTCGCGGCGCAAGATGTGTCGATTGTGATCGTGAATCGCGAGACCCCGCCATACTCATGGACGCTCGCGGCCGGGGGATTCGTCGAAGTCGTTGAGGATGGAGCCTATGTTGTCTTCCGTCGGAGTCGATGATAAGCAAACCAGCAAGTGGGCGCCGCTGGCGAGCGCCGCCTTCGGTGTGGGTGTGATGATAATGGCGTTGTATTATCTTGCCTTTGTCCCCCGCCTCGCCATGTACATGCATACGATCAGGTGGCTAGGGAGCATGGTGGTCCTACTCTTGGAGCGTTGAAGCGTCTGGGAAATCCCCGTGGCACAGGAGAGAAGTCCCCTGTGATGAACTTCCATACGTCCATGACGGTTCTGAGCGTTGGTCTCGCCCTGCTGCTCTATTGGCTGCGGGGCTGCCTGACTCTGTATGGGATGGGCCTCAACCACATACGCCGTGTTGGGCGCACTCTTGCGTCCGTTGTCACGTCCCTCAACATTGTGCCCAATTCTGTCGCCACTCCCAGCGGCCTCATCCAGCTGCGGCTTTCCCCATGGGTGTTCTTGGGTAAAGCCTTGACCCTGGGCATCGCCGGCGAGAATCTTCGCCGCTCCCGTGCCCAGGCGGTTACCCTTCGAACACGAGTGGCAGTTGACCCCGCCTCTCGACCGGTGGCTTGCCGGGCTTCAATCCTGTTGGCCCCCGCCGCATTGGGCTTGTTCGGCTTCGACATTACGCGCCCCGCCCCCGTCTTTGATGTGAACCACGTATGGAAGGGGCTGAAGGCGCCTGTCAGAATCGCAATCGTTCCTGGAGTCTGACGAATGGACGCAACGCCCGGAGCGTGGTTTCTTCTGGCTGGCACGGTGGCCCTGGCTTATCTCCTGCCCGGATTTGCCCTGCAAAGCGCGGTAAAGCTTCGCGGTGTCGGGTGGGGCGGGAGGATCGTGCTGGCAATCTGCCTTTCGATTGTCGTGGTTCCATTCATGTTTGTGACGGTGGGAAACCTGGTTCCCTTCCGACCAAACATGATCTACTTGTGCATACTGAGCGCGATCCTGCTGTTGGGCGGAATCGTGCTCTGCATAACCGGGAAACGGCCGACCATCGAGTTCCGTCCACGGAATGGAGGATTCTGGCCGCCGACGCGCGCAGAATGGATCCTTGCTGCGTGCTTCGTGATTGGGTTTGCGGCTCTTGTGAATCTGCCGCGAATCGACATGTTGGTGCATGGCAACCAGTCCGTTGTCGCCGCAACTTTCGACGAGTACTGGCATATCGCGGAGCTCACCTCGTTGGCGCGCAGCGGCATCCCGCCCAGCCATTACTTCTTCCCCGACTCAAACCTGGTCCATTACTACTGGTCCTGGGTAATTCCCGCCACGGTGGCAAATGGGCTCGCGGGGCACGTCGCGCTTGCGCGGTCCATGGCAGTTCATAGTTTCGTCCAGGTGGTTATGTTTCTGGGGTTGGCGTACGTATTGATCCGGGCAAACACCCGCTCGCGACTTGCACGGGCTATGGGCATTGGCTTCTTCTCGATAATTGGGGGATTCGACTACTTTGCCACCATGACGAAGGTTGAGCAGTGGCAGGGCGATGTTCCCTGGCTGCACTCGCATATGGAATTCTCGTCCTTTCCGTCTATTTATGAATACGTACCACAGCACCTGGCTGGGGGTTTCGCTGTGTTGATCGGCCTGATCATCTGGAGGAATGCGCGGGCCAACAAGTGGATCAGAGCTGGAAGCGTAGGGGTGTTGCTTGCCTTCGCGTTTGGAACGAGCGCGTATGTCTTTATGTTTGCCGTTCTGGCTCTGGCCGTCTGGGGGCTCCTATACAGGCGAGCTGTCGTCGGGAAAGGGATGGCAACCACGCTTGGCATTGTGGCTGCTTTGCTCGTGATAGGAGGATGGCGACAGGGTCTTCTCACGCTAAGCCACTCTGGTCATATCGTGCTGAACAACTTCCGGGTGCCCTTGGTTGAGTCCTTCCTGGGAGTCACGACGGGAAGCGTGGACTGGGTAGATCGCGTCCTGACTCTGTCGACGTTTCCCGTTATCGGTACGTGGATCATGTTGATTGAGTATGGTCTTGGGTTTGCAATCTACTTCTGGTGGCTTGTGTCGCGGAGATGGAGGGAGCCGGGGGTCTGGAGGAAATTCGGAGCTGTCTTCCCGATCCTTTCTCTCTTCTTCGTATTCCTGTTGCGCGATGATGGCGGCGGCAACAATTTCGCCATGCGCGGCTTCATTCCAGGTCAGATCATCATGGCAGTAGTCGCGGCCGAGGCGGTTGATCATTGGAATCTGACGAAGATAGGATCTGGAACTCGAGTCGCCATGGGGTACGTTATCGTCACCGTCATCCTTGCCGGCGGAGTCTCTTGGGGTATCGGATTGCAGACGCTGGCACGCGGCCCACTGGGAAGCGCCTTCCAGGTCAAGGACAAGGTAAGAGTGCTAGGCGTCGACATGGCAAGTGAGCCGCGTTGGCCTGAATTTCTGGACTACATACATTGGATCAATGCGAATACTCCGGAGGACGCGCTCGTGATTGAGTCGGGCCCGCTCCCCGAGGACGATCCCAGATTCCGTATGCTCGAGAGGATGCGGTTCGTTACGCTGAAGGATGCCCAGCGGCTGACCTGGTCATTTCACGATTTCGAACTAGCGCCCGCCTCCCTTTCGGCGATTGCAGACGCCCCCAATGTGGGTGGTGATGTTTTCGAACAGGCCATGCGAAGCGCCTACTTCCGGTTGCGCCGCCCCCCGGTCTATCTTGTTGCGCGGGGCGGGCAGTACAGCGAGCTCGGTGCACCTGTCTACCAAGATGAGTTTGTTGCGGTATACGCGATCACCTTGAAATGAACCGATCCGGACGAAACGCGGCCGGCTGACCAAATGGATCCCCGAGCCCGGGTACCGATGACCCTCGCGTTACATGGGAGGTCCGCCCAACTCCTTGTTGACGCTTGCTTCCTTGGCACCGATGCCTCCACCTGGGCGCGCCTGGGCTGGCTGCTCGCGCTTTCTACGCTCATTTGGATGGTGTATGCCCTGTGGCGCCTCGGCCGCGGAGACGCGCCGCTGACCGCGTGCGTGGCGGCGGCGGTCCTCAGCGCCGCCCACATCATCGCCACCCAGCTCGTCCTGGGGTGGTTCGGCCTGCTCACGCCGCTCATCATTGTCGACGAGGTGGGCTGCATCCCCTTTGACGCTGAGGCGGCCAACCTGTTCTTCCAACTCATCCCTTCCCGCTACGAACGCGGATCGGTTATCGTCACCTCCAACAAGACGTTCACCGCCTGGGGCGATATCTTCGGAGACCCGGTTGTTGCCGCCGCGATGATCGACCGGCTCGCCCACCATGCGGAGATCCTGTCGCTGAAAGGTAACTCCTACTGCCTGCGAGACAAGAAGGTTGTCGGCTCCAAGGTGAAGGGAGCCTGCACACTAGCTGCAGAGTGAACCCTCAGGCGGAGGGGTGGGTCAAAACTCAATCGGTCAAAGCGGTTCTGTTTTTGACCGCTGTTGACACTCGAACGCATCTTTCAGGCGACGCGTGTGTGGTCGTGGAGTGTGGCACTCGCCAAGATAGCTCTTGTTCCGGGAGTCTGACACATGGCTATGACGGCTGGCGCTTGGATCTCTTTGTTGGCCAAGGTGCTTATTGCATACGTCCTCCCCGGGTTTGCAGCGCAGAGCATTGTTAGACTGAAAGGCCTCGGGTGGGGCGGAAGAGTGGTTCTGGCCGTGAGCCTTTCGGTAGTTGGCATCCCCTACGTGTTTGTTGCCGTGGGCAACTTTCTCCCCTTCAGGCCAAGCCTGATGCACGTCGTCATCATGAGCTTGGTGCTGCTGGCAGTCGGTTTCTTACTCCGTGTGATCAAGAAGAGCCCACTGGTCGAATTCCGGCCGCGCAATGGGGGGGCTTGGCCACCGTCCAGGGCGGAATGGATTCTTGCTTGCGGCTTTGTTCTCGGCTTCGCGGCGTTGGTCAGCTTGCCGCGTCTGGAGATGTTTGTCCATGGAAATCAGGCGAATGTAGCCGCAACTTGGGATGAATACTGGCATATCGCTGAACTAACATCGGTTGCGCGCAGTGGCATTCCGCCGCACCACTACTTCTTCCCCGACTCAAGTCTCGTGTACTACTACTGGTCTTGGGTTCTCCCGGCGGCGCTTGCAAACCAATTCCTGGGACAGGTTTCCCTGGCCCGAGCATTGGCGATTCATGGTTACATCCAGGTGGCCATGTTCCTCGGGTTGGCCTACGTTCTGACCCGCGCAAACACGCGGTCATGGCTTGGGCGAACGATGGGAATGGGCTTCTTCTCATTCGTCGGGGGTTTTGATTACTTTGCCACCATGGGTCAGGAAATCGAATGGTGGCAAGTCAGTGTCCGCTGGTTGCGCTCAGGTATCCAGTTTTCATCATTCCCTACCCTCTACGCATGGGTACCGCAACACGTCGCGGGTGGTTTTGCGTTTCTCCTTGGTCTGGTCATGTGGCGACACCTCCGGGCCAACTGGTGGATCAAGGCGGCTTGCCTCGGATGGCTTCTTGCATTTGCATTTGGAACAAGCGCCTTCGTTGCCTTGTTCAGCCTTGTTGCACTTGTGATCTGGGTCCTGATGTACCGGAGAGTCTTCCGCAGTTGGAAAGCGGTCGCGATCGCGGCGGCCACCGTTGGCTTTCTTGCTGTTGGGGCATGGGGACAGGTACTCCTGACAATGAGCCATTCTGGACAAATTGGCCTGAGTGATTTCCGCGTTCCCTTTGTGGAGATATTCTATGGCATATCGTCGGGCAAAGCTGACTTGGTCGACAGGTTCTTGACCCTCTTCGCTTTCCCGGTTGTTGGCACGTGGCTCATGCTTATTGAGTACGGGCTCATGTTTGCCATCTTCTTGTCATGGCTTCTGTGGCGGGGGTGGCGAGAGCGCAGTGTTTGGTTTCGATTTGGAGCGGTCTTTCCCATTGTATCGCTGGTGCTGGTGTTCCACTTGCGTGATCGGGGCGGAGGTGGCAACTTTGCCATGCGCGGCTTCATCCCCGCTCAAATCATCATGGCGGTGGTCGCGGCGCACGCGGTTGACGCGTGGCCCCTCGCGAAGATGAGGCTTGGGATACGCGTCTTGTTCGGCTACCTTCTATTGACTGTTTTCCTTGTCGGCGGGATATCCTGGGGTCTGGACCTCCAGCAACTGGCCCGCGATCCCGTGGGAAGCGCCCTGCATGTCAATGGTGTGGTCAAATTCCTAAGAGTCAATATTGCCGCTGAGCCAGCTTGGCCCAGGGAACTCGAATACATACATTGGCTGAATGCGAACACCCCGGAGGATTCACTGATCGTTGAGAGTGGTCCATTGCCAAAAGATAACCCTCGCTTCCGCATGCTTGAACGGATGCGGTTCATATCAGTGTCGGACGCAAAGAATCTAGCGTATGGCGACTACGATCTTGATTTTGCTCCTGCCAACCTTGCCGAGGAAACCAGCAGGGGCGACGACGAAATTGACGTGTTAGAACAAGCCATGCGTTCGAATTACACTCAATCGACACGCCCCCTGATATTCCTCGTGGCGCGCGGGGGGCGGTATGATGGAGTGGGCGCATTGGTGTACGAGGACGAGTATGTTACGGTCTATTCGATCGCGCGCGAGTGACCTGGCTCTTGGGGCGTCTTTGTTCCCCGACCGGGTACCATAGCCCAAGGCAAATGACGAACAGCCAAGTGACTCGATCGTGGAATTGGCTTGCGCTTGACTCCTTCCTTGGCACCGATGCGTCTACCTGGGCGAGCCTGGGCTGGCTGATCGCGCTCTCTACGCTCATTTGGATTGTGTATGCCCTGTGGCGCCTCGGCCGCAGAGATGCGCCGCTGACCGCCTGCGTGGCGGCGGTGGTTCTCAGCACCGCCCACATCATCGCCACCCAGCTCGTCCTGGGGTGGCTCGGCTTGCTCACGCCGCTCGCCATTGCCCTGGTCTCGGTCGGCCTCGTCGCCGTGACCCTCGGCCTTGGCGTTCTCCCGCATCGCGTCTCCATCCACGCGGCCCTCCGCAATGCTCGCGAGCAGGCGAGGGGAGTGACCCTGCCGCCCTGGGGGTGGCTAATCGTTCTCTCGCACGCCGCAATCGTGCTGCGTAACGTCTTCTACGGATGGTTTCTTCCGCCCTACGATCGCGATGGGCTGGCCTATCACTTGCCGATCATGGCCAGCTTGTACCAGGCACACTCGGTTGCGCCCATCCCCAGCCTGTCGGTGTGGGTCAGGTCGTATCCCATTAACGGCGAACTCATGCAATTGTGGACCTTCGCGCCGCTCGGACTCGACAAGCTGGTCGATCTGGCCTTCCTGCCTGGAGTCATCTTTGGTGCGCTGGCGCTCTATGGGATCGCCCGCCACTTCGAGGCCTCGCGCGCGGCAAGCCTTGCCGGCGCAGCCGTGTTTGCCTTCACACCGACGGTGTTCCTCCGCCAGGTCGGCTCGTACAACGACGCCTGGTTGGCGTCACTCTTCATCATGGGTGTGTACCTCATACTGAAGTTGGCGCCACATGATTCGCGGAGCGCGATCGAACTCGCCGCGCTGAGTGGGCTGTGTGCAGGGGTCATGGCGGGAACGAAATACTCCGCCTTGGCCCTGGCCGCGCTGCTCGGTGCGCTGCTGGTTTTTCGTTTGCTTCAGGGAGCAACTCCTCCTGCGGACGACATGCGAACTCCTGCCCCGCGTTCCGCTAGAGTGAAACGCGTGGTCGCTGCAATCGCAGTCTTCGTCCTTTTGACCGGGTTCCTTGGCGGATATGCCTACGTTCGGAATTGGATTGTGGAAGGCAACCCGATGGCACCGGCCCAGATCGCCCTGGGCGGGCACGTCATCTGGCCGGGCCTCGAGATGGAGAAGATACTCGCGCTCGACCCGGGCTCACTCGTGGAGGGGCTGTCTTGGCCGGCGCGGATTGGCGCGGCCTGGCTCGACCGCTTAGCGCCGCTCTACGACTACAATTTCGGAGGCAGCGGTCCTCTGTGGGTGTTTCTCGGCGTGCCGGGGCTGGTCTACTGGGCGGTTATCTCGACACGGCGGCGCGACAAGTGGCCGTTGCTTATCATCGTCGGCATTTTGCTGGTATTCGCCGCCACGCCCGACAACTGGCGTCCCCGCTTTGCCGTGGCGCTGCTCTTGCCCATGGCCGTCGGCTGCGCCCTGCTGCTCGATCGTCTGCGCAACTGGCCCGGCCTGCTGGTTCGGGCCGAGCTCGTGCTCATGATCGGATACGTGGCTGTCGCGACGCTGCCGCCGCCGGAGATCAGCGTTGACCAGTTGCGCGAGTTCGTCGCGCGCAGCGATGATCGCTCGCGATCGGCCGCGCGTGTGGCGCAGCCGGACGAGGTGTATAGCTGGATCGAGCGCGAGACATACTCACGGCCGACGACCATTGCCTACGGTCGGCGGGTCGACATCTATCCTCTGTTCGGCGCCGATCTGCGCAACACAGTCCTTCACCTGCATGCGCCGGATGAGTCGAGCTGGCATGCAGCGCTCGAGTTCAGCTCGGCGGAACTCGTCGTGACCTCGCTCGGCAGTAAAGAGGACGACTGGACGCGGACGAGTTTGAAATTTGTGGAGGTCGTTCGCGCAGAACCGCTGGCGGTCTTTGCTCGAAGGTGATGGAATGAAACCCGCACGTCCCGAACGCTGGACTGCACTTGCTGCGCTGGCCATGACCGGGCTACTCGGGTTCTATTTGCTCGCGCCGGATCATTTGGCCTCGTTGTTGCGCACATACGGGTGGTTGCGCCAGGTGGCGTCGCTCATTCTGGCGCGCGCAGCCTGACAGGCTCATGCCCCAGGTCAAGAGGTGGACATGAAGGTTGTGCTTTTCGCGGTCGAAGCGGTGGTGGCTTACGTGTTGCCGGGGTTTCTTGCCCTCTGCCTGGTCGATCTGCCTCGCGCCCGCTGGTGGCATCGGCTGGGCTTCGCGGTACCGGTCTCACTGGTCATCGTTCCGTTTTTCCTGGTGGCCGTTTCGAACATCGTCCCCCTGCAACCCAATCCCTACTGGCTGATGGCGCTGGTCGCGCTGCTCGGGGTGGGCGTGGTCATCCTGCGTCGACCGCGGCGGTTGCCGCGGCTGGCCTTGCGCACGCGCGACGGCGCAGGCGACGCTCTGCCCTCGCGCGGGGAGACGATCTTGGCCGCTGCATTCATCTTGCTCTTCACTCTGGCGATCAACTTGCCGCGGCTCGACTTCCTGGTCAATGGCAACCTGGCCACCTGGGGTGGGAGCGGGGACGAGTACTGGCATCTGGCGGAGTTGGTCTCGGTCGCGCGCAGCGGTCTGCCGCCCCACCACTACTTCTTCCCGGACCAGCCGCTCGTCTACTACTACTGGTCGTGGATCTACCCCGCGATCCTCGCCAATACGCTCGGCCTGGGTGTGTCGTTGGCACGGGCGTTGGCGGTGCATGCAATCGTCCAGACCGGCGCCTTCGTGGGCGTGAGCTGGTGCCTCTTGCGGCTCAACCTGCGCTCGCGTCTGGCACGCTGGGGCGGGTTGTGGGCGCTCACCCTGGCGGGAGGGTTCGACTTCTTCGCCACGCTCAGTATGTACAAGGTCGAAGACTGGCAGCGCCGGGTGGTCTGGCTGGTCTCGAACAATCAAGTCTCATCTTTCCCCACTCTCTTCATGTGGGTGCCACAGCATGTGGCCGGGGCGATGGCCTTCGTATTGGGGTTGTTGCTGTGGCGCAACGTGCGCGCCCCGGCGGCCGTGCGCGCGGCTATCCTGGCGCTGCTGGCGGGCTTCTGCCTGGGTTCGAGCGCGTTCATCTTCCTTTCAATGGCTATTGCTGGAGTGGTCTGGATGTTGTTGCACACGCGCCTGTGGTGGCGCGTCAAGGCGCTCGGGCCGCTGGCCTGGGGCGCTGGATTGTTCGCCCTCGGCGCCGGCCGGCAAGCGCTCATTAGCCTCTCGCAAAGCGGCGGGATCAAGGTTAACGAGTTCCGCATCCCCTTGCTCGAAGGATTCCTCGAAACGAGTTCGCCCGCCTTCCAAACACTGGATCGCTGGCTGTCGCTGGCGGGGTTCCCGCTGGTGCTGGCCTGGGTCATGCTCATCGAAATGGGGCTGCCTCTGGCGCTCTATGGCGTGTGGGTTCTCACGCGCGGCTTGCGCGAGCGGGGCCGGTGGGAGAAATTCCTCGTGTTCTTCCCGCTGCTCTACCTGTTCCTTACGCTGGCTTTCACCCACGGCGGTCCGGGGCGCAACTTCGTAACCCGCGGTTCGGTTCCGGCGCAGATCGGCATCGTGCTCGGCGCGGCCGTGCTGCTCGCGCAGGTCAACTGGCGCAGCATGGGTCGCCTGCAGCGGGGGTTCATCGCCTATGCGGCAGCGCTGACGATTCTGGCTCAGTCGCTAACCCCGTTCTTTGACCTGCGGGCGCGCTCGCTGCAAGCCATCGGGCGTGCGCTGCATGCCGAGAAGGCCGTGCAGGTCGCCGGCATCACGATCGGCACTCCGCCCACGCCGTGGCCAGCCGAGTTCGAATACATGCGCTGGATCAACCTGCACACGCCGCCCAACGCGCTCATCGTCGAGACGGGGACGATCGAGGACGACACGCGCTTCCGGTTGCTCGAACGCATGCGCCTGGTGACGTACCCGATGGCGGCCGAGATGAGCCTGATGTCGGTCGACCTCGAACTGCTCGACCCGGCACGCTGGCAGGCCGCACGGGATGCATTCGAGGGGGCCGCGCCGCTCGCGCTTGTGGCGGCCTCCGAGTACGCGCGCATGCGGCCGGTGCCGATCTACCTGGTGGACCGCGAGAAGGCGGGTGAGCCGGCCGGCCCGGTGGTTTACGAAGACGGGTTCGTCCGTGTGGTTCTCGTCGAGCGAGATTGAGCGAGGCCTCTCTGTGACGAACGCAGCGCGTCGAACGCGCATCCTGTACCTGCTGCCAACGCTCGCCGCCGGCGGCACCGAGCGGCAAGCCATGGAGTTGGTGCGCCATCTCGATCGGGCGAAGTTCGAGCCAATCGTGGTGACGATCTATGATCCGGCAATGGTCCCGATTGAGATCTCGCCCGGCGATGACCTGGTCCTCAGCCTGCGCAAACCGCTCGGCAAGCTGGGCAATCTGATCGCGCTGGCGCGGCTGGTCGGCCTTATTCGCGCCCGGCGCCCGGACATTCTCCAGTCGTACCTGCGCACGGCGGATCTCTACCTGCGTCTGGCCGGCCTGCTGGCCGGACACCCGCGCAGGGTCACTTCATTGCGCACGCGCATCGCCGGTTTCTGGTCGTGGCCGTGGCAATGGACCGAGCGAGTGCTGTGGCGCGCGAGCCGGGTCATCGTGTCGAACTCCGCCGCCACAGCCAAGGAGGCCGAGGCGGTTCTCGGCATTCCACATGCCCGTCTGCGCGTCATCGAGAACGGTGTCGACGTCCAGCGCTTCCAGCCACCGCCAGATGTTGCAGCTGCCAGGCGGGCTCTGGGCTTGAGCGATACCGCGCGCGTGGTCGGCATGGTCGCCCGTTATTCGCCGGTGAAGGACCACCGCACGCTGCTGCAGGCGGTGCACATACTTCGGGGGGAAGGGCGCTGGCCGGCAGGGGCGAAACTGCTGCTGGTCGGTGGGACAACCTTTGCCGAGGCGCGCGCGGAGGTCGAACGATTGGTGCACGAGTGGGACCTCGCGCCGGTGGTCGAGGTGCACGGGGTGACCCCCGCCATCGAGTCGGTCTATCATGCGCTGGATGTGCTGGTCCTGCCCTCGCGGTACGAGGGGTTCCCCAACACGGTGCTTGAAGCCATGGCCTGCGGCGTTCCGGCGATCGTGTCGGAAGCTGCCAACGCGGCGGGCGTGGTGCTCGAGGGCGAGACGGGCTGGGTCTTCCCCACTGGCGACGCGCGCTCCCTCGCGCACCGGCTCGAGAGCGCGCTGACGCTTGCGGCCGATACGCGCGAGCGTCTTGCGCACCTCGCACGAGTGAGGGTGCAACGACACTATTCGCTTCAGGTCATGGTTGACAGTTATCAGCAGCTTTACGTTGAGTTGATGGAGGCCGCGTGAGCCGCGTGCGGGTGGCATTCGTGCACGAGAAGTATCCCGCCTACCGGCACGAGTTGTTCGGGCTTCTGGCGCAGCGTCACGAGGTCGACTTCTTCTTCGTCAACGAATCCCCGCGCAGCCTGCCGCCGCGCTCCCATGTGCTGCGCGGTTTCCGCATTCCGGAAATGTCGGACTTCGTCGTCGCGCCAGGTCTTACGCGGGCCGTGCTGCGCGCGCACGAGGAGCGGCCGTTCGACCTGATCCTCGGCTCCGACCTCGGCTCCTATGCCACTCTGGCGGCCTTTCGTGCGGCGCGCATCGCGCGGCGGCCCTTCGTGCTATGGAGCGGCGAGTGGGTTGCCACTCGTCATCCGCGGCGCTGGCTGAGCCGGTCCATTGAGGCCCTCGTCGTGCGGCGATCAGCCGCCAGCCTGGCCTACGGGAGCCGCGCCGCGGCCTATCTCGAACATCTCGGTGCGCCCCGCGATACGATTAGCCACACTGGGAATACGGCGGGCTATGTCTTCGACCGGGCCGACCGTGACCATCTGGCAGGAATCCGATCCGAATGGGGCATCGGCGGTCGGCCGGTGGTGCTGTTCCTCGGGCGATTGATTCCAGTCAAATCCCCCGACCTTCTCTTGAGGGCATTTGCCCGAGTGAGTGCACGGAAGCCGAACGCCTTCCTGGTTGTGGCTGGCGAGGGCCCGATGCTGCCCGCACTCGAACGCCAGACAGCGCGCATGGGGTTGACCTCGGTTCACTTCACGCGCCGGGCCGTCGTGGGCAAAGCCGAGAAGGACATGCTCTTCTCTCTAGCCGACGTCTTTGTCCTGCCATCGCGCCGGGCGCGAGTGGCTGAAGCCTGGGGATTGGTCCTCAACGAGGCCGCCAGCGCGGGGCTGCCGATCGTCGTCTCCGAAATGGTCGGCGCCGTGGGCGACTTGATCCGCCCTGGCGAGAGCGGGCTGGCGGTTCCCGAGGCGGATGAGCCGGCGCTCGAGGGAGCGATCCTGCATCTGTTGACCGATCGGGACGAGGCCCGCCGCTTGGGTGCGGCGGCGAAGCACGCCGAGGCCAAGTTTACAGTAGAGCGCATGGCCGAGGCATTCGACCGCGCCTTCGCCCGCGCCATGGAAGGCGCCGCATGACCCGGCCGCGTGTCGCGCTCGTTTCGCTCACGCCGCTCGCCACGGGCGGCATCGAGACCCACCTGCTGCAGCTCGTGCGCGGCCTGAAACACGAGGTCGAATTTGTCCTCGTCGGCGACGTCCTTCCAGAGTATCGCGTCTTGATGGAAACGGAGGGCGTGCCGGTCGTGAGGGTCACAGCCACGGGGAAATTCGACCTGCACTGCGTCACCGAACTGCGGCGGGTATTCCGCGATCGGGCCGTCTCAATCGTCCACACGCACGATACCCGCGGCGGGTTGCTCGGGCGCCTGGCGGGCCGGTCGCTGCGGCTGGATTGCATCCACACGGTGCACACGCCGGCCTTCTTCCTGAAGGATCGAGGACTGGGAATCCGCGTCTATCAGTGGGCGGAGTCGGCGCTCAACCGTTGGGCGACTCGCACCGTGGTGTTTGTCTCGCCCACCATCCAAGCTCTCTACGTGCGCAAGGGACTCGTGCGCGCAGCGCAGGCCACGTGCATCCCAAACGGCTTGGAGCCTTTTTGGTTCGAGGCTGACGAGGACGCCGTCAACGTGCCCTCTCGGGATCACGAACGGGCATCAGGCGAAGTCCGTTTCATCTACGTCGGCCGTCTCTCACCGGAAAAGGATCTGCCCACTCTCCTGCGCGCATTCGCGCTCGCCGAGATGCCACAGGCGCGCCTGTCTATCGTCGGCGATGGCCCCGAGCGCGCACAACTCGAGCACACGGCCGTGCAATTGGGATGCGCCGAGCGGCTTCGCTGGACGGGCCCGATCGCGCGCGAGGGGGTGCGCGCGGCGCTGCGGGCCGCCGATGTGTTCGTGCTGCCTTCCCGCTTCGAAAGCATGTCGTATACTCTCCTCGAAGCCATGGCGTGCGGGGTGGTGTGCGTCGCCACGCGGGTGGGCGGCAATGCCGACCTCATTCGTCACGGGGAGACGGGGATACTGGTTCCCCCGAACGACCCTGCGGCGCTGGCCGAGGCCCTGCGAATGCTTGGGAACGACGGACAACTGAGACACCGACTAGGGATCGCGGCGAGCAGATTCGCCGGGCAATTCCGGGTCGAATCAATGACATTCTCAATCAGAGATATCTACTTGGATGCGCCGAGCAAGGGGTTGCGCCACACATGAAGCGCTATTTGCTTCTCGGGAAACCGGCTCAATGGCTGCCAGCGCGTAGGTTGCGGGAGGTGATTGCCGGAGTCCTGTTCCTAGGGTTGGCCGTCGTTGTGTACAAAGTTGGGTTGACAGGGTGGTATTTTGGCGACGACTTGGGCTACATCATCGAACCCGACAGCCTGGGCCCCCTTACCTACTTCGCGCGTGCGAACCTTGACGGCTGGTATCGGCCGCTTCAAATGGTATTCCTTTCAGCCGTTCAAACCCGATATGGGTTGTGGACAGTGCCCATCCACCTCACCCATATCCTCCTCCACGCAGTCACGACAGGATTTGTCTATTCTCTCGCCCGGCGATTTGGATTGGGTGCCTTCCAAGCAGTTCTTGCGGCACTTTTCTTTCTCGTTGCCCAGGCCAATGCCATCGCCGTGCTCAGCATCGACACCCTCTCCACCATTTTCGTGACGCTCTTCGGTCTGATCACGCTCTGGCTGCTCGTTCCCGGCGATTTCTCCGCCGAGTCTGTCGCACTGAGGCGGCTGAGCCAGTACTGCTTTGCGCCGCTGACCTTTCTGCTGAGCCTCCTTTCGAAGGAGAGCAGCGTGTCGGTATGGCCGATGGCCGTTGTGTGCTTGGCTGCCTTTCCGGAGGTTGCTCAGTCTAAGCCGATCGACTGGCGCCGCAAACGGCAACTGATATTGGTCGCCCTGCCTCTACTTCTCGTTCTCCTTGTTTATCTCGTGCTTCGAAGTGCGGCGGGTGCGATGCCGGCCGAAATGGGCCAGGGCCCCTACCAGTTTCGTGTGGGCTTGAACATCCCATCCAACTTGGCGATGATCTTGGGTGCAGCGTTGACTCCTGTCTCAACTGTCTCCATCATGAATGCACTTACGCTTGGAGACACGATCTTTCTCTTGGGCACAGGTCTTGTCGCCGCGGGTTCACTCCTGGTCGCGATCTGGGGGCTCTGGCAAGATGGCCGAGCATGGTTATGGCTTGTGGTCACGACGGTCGGGGTGATATCTCTCTTTCCAATGGTCTTGCTCAACCATGTGAGTGAGATGTACGCCTATGGGGCCATGCCGTTTGTCGGTATGCTTCTTGGCGGAGGCTGGGCAGCGGTATTGGAGCGCTTTCGAGCGCGCCGGCTGATCCTTGTTCTCGGCTCGATTGGCCTTGCGGGACTCCTGCTGCTGAACGTGGCGGGTATCCAATCAAAGGCGCACCTGATGGTGGCCAATGGCGAGGCGGTACAGAGCATTCTGCTTCAGTTGAAGGAATTCATTCCCGCCATCCCGGCGAACGGACGGCTGCTGCTGGTCAACCCGCCAAGCCCCGTCCGGAGCAGCTACTCGGTCTTTATTGTCAACGGGTTTGACGTGTTTGAGGGTCGTCGAGAAACAGTCTACAGGTCCGGGGATCGGAGTGATTTTGGTGTGCGCATCGTCGACGCCGAAGCGGTGACGCCCGACATGCTCACTTCAGACACCCTGGCGGTGACCCTTGAGCAAGGAAGAGTTGTGCCTTATGCAGGGTCGTAGTCGGCTCGCCTCTTGGGGGGGACAGTCAAGGCGTACGCTGCTTGCCGCTGCAGCCATGACGCTTGCGGCGATCTTCGTGGTAATTGCCCTTGGCCCGTGGGAGACATGGGCCGCCCCGCTGTTGGTGGGCGTGTGTCTGGCGGGCCTCGCGGTTCTGGCCATCACCGCGATTGAACCCGCCTCTTCACGCGCCCATGGGCTCTTGCTCTTTGCGGCCAGCTGGGCCATGCGATTGACAGCCTCCGGGCTCTATTCCGCGTGGTTGGGTGCCCGCGGCTGGCTCGACGATGCCATTGCCTATGACCGCGTCGGCTGGGCCCTGGCCCAAGCCTGGAGGGCGGGGGGAGCGGTGCTCGGCATCGGCGGGCTGGAGTGGGTGGCGGGGGAGCCATTCTCGCGTGTGGTGGCAGCTGTTTACTGGGTTGTGGGTCATTCGCCCAACTCCATCATCGTGCTCAACGCCTTCCTCGGCTCAGCGTCGGTCTACCTCGTCTATCGACTGGGTTGCGAATTGCTGGGCGAGGAAGTCGGGTGCTTGGCCGGGTGGATGTGCGCGATATACACAGGGTTCTGGGTCTACAGCCTGATGCCCCTCAAAGACGGGCTCATCATGACTTCGGCTCTGCTCTTCTTCTATTCCTTGCTGCGGGCGATGAGCGGAAAGCCGGCCGCCCTGCACACTATTCCATGGGCGAGCGCAGCGCTGGCGGCCGGCGCAGTTGTTCTCCTGATGCGTGACTATGTGTTCATCGCCGCCAGCCTGGGCGGCCTGGCCTTCATCCTTGTCCGAGCGGCGCAGGGCCAGCACTCCAGGTTGCTCGTCGCAGTCGGCCTGATTGCGCTAGGGGTTGCCGTTTTCCCTGTTGCTCGCCGCCTGGCAGACTACTCCCTCCCGCTGGCCAACTTTGGCGCCGGGTCCTTCCTGTCGGGTCTATTCGGCACCCTGCCACCATCCGAAACGGTCGCCGGTTTGGTCCAGTGGATGCTCACTCACCCTGTACTGTCTGGGGCCTACCTTTCCCTTTCGCTCATCTCTACGTTGCTTGCGCCATACGCCTGGATCGTACCGGGGTCAATTCCCTCAACAACCGCCTTTGACGCATACACAGTTGCATTCCCGGGTATGTGGTTGTGGTACCTGGTGCTGCCCTTTGCGGTACTGGGGGTGGGGAGCAGCTTGCGCCGATCGCGCGGAGGCATCGCCGGTCTGCTGACCTTCGCCGCGCTCTTGTTCGTGCTCTTCTCCCTGACCATCCCCCGCGAGAGCCGCCATCGGGACCTGGTCATGCCGGTCTTGCTGCTCCTGGCGAGTGCAGGCATCGTATTCAACTGGCGCCTGAAGCGCCTGGCATGGTTCGCCTGGGCCCCCCTCTTGCTCGCGGCCATTGTCAAGCTGCAAGCCTGGGTGCCGCTGTTCGCCAGCGCGGCCTCGGCGGCGATTCTGGTTACGCTGATCTGGATGAGCGAATTGCGCAGACGCCGCAGCGTGGGTGCACCCGTCAATTCCGATCCGTAAGGAGAACGCGTGCCACGTCGGGCGCTGAACCTTCTATTCGTCGGTCCGAAGATTCCCTACCCCGCGAATGACGGAGGACGAATCGCCATCTTCGAACCGATGCGCCATCTGGCCGCTCGCGGGCACCGCGTGGCTTATCTGGGCTTCGGCTCGCAGGAGGCGGCAGACGCGCTCAAGGAGCAGGCGGCTCTTGCGTGGGCTCGTGCCATCCAACACGACACACGCACCAGTCTTGTCTCTATCATCGCAGGGCTGCCTACCTCCACCCCCTATACGGCAGGGAAGTATCGAAGCTCGGACATGGGCAGGGCCTTGTCCTCCGCACTCGTTGATGAAGACTTCGATTTGGTGCAACTCGAACAGACCCACATGGGATGGTACATCCCCCATGTCAAGCACTCCGGAGCAGTGCCGCTGCTCCGGCTGCAGAACATTGAGTCGGAGTTGATGATGAGCTTCGCCCGGCAATCGCAACCGCTCGTGGGCTGGTACGCCCAAATACAAGCCCGGCGCATGGCGGCATTCGAGGCGGAGGCCTGCCGCCGAGTCGATGCCTGCTTGGCAATAAGCGAGGAGGATGCGCGATGGGTGAGGCGCACTGCTCCTGCGACAAGCGTCTTCGTTGTGCCTGCAGGGTCGGCGGTGACTCCAGTGCGGGATCCGAACCTACGGATCGGACACTCCATTCTGTTCATCGGTGCCCTTGACTGGATGCCGAATGCGCAGGGCATGAGGTGGTTTGCAAAACACGTCTGGCCGAGAATCAAGCAGGATGTGCCTTTGGCCAGATGCGTGGTGATCGGGCGGAACCCCCCGGCTGATCTAAGGGCGTGGGGGGAGACTGAGCCCGGTGTTGAAGTTCTCGGATTCGTCGAGGATGTCGCGGACTTCCGCTACCGAGCGAACGTCGAGATCGCGCCGATACTTAGTGGCGGAGGAATGCGAGTGAAGATTCTGGATGCATTCGCCCACGGAAATGCCGTAGTCAGCACCTCCTTGGGCGCCGTGGGGATTGAGGCGAGAAACGATAGTGAGATCCTTCTGGCCGATTCAGAAGCGGATTTTGCGCGGCAAGTGGTAAGATTGTTGCTCAACCCCGACCTGCAAAGGAAAGTAGGTGATTCGGCGCGTGCCCGCGTTGCCGAACGCTACAATTGGGAAGGAGTCACCATCAGGCAGGAGGAGGCATACTACTCAATACTTGCGGCCGGGGCACGGGCCCCGAAGGCCTGACCGATGGCACGCATCCTCTTCATTGTGTCACGGTTCCCCCATCCGCCCTTTCGGGGTGACATTGTAAGAACCCTCCAGCAGATTCGACAGCTTGGAACCAGATTCGATATTACGCTTGTTGCACCGGCACCCCCCAAGGGCATCTCACTCTCCGACACCGCGATCGATGGCCAGTGCGAGTTTATCCCTGTTCAACTTGCAGGTTGGCACCGTCTTCTCAATGTAAGGGGGCTCTTCGCGGAAAGGCTTCCGCTACAGACCGCCGCCTTCTACTCGACCGCTTATGCGAAAGTGGCTGCACACGCAGTGAAACAGCGGTCCTTTGACTTGGCGCACGTTCAAATGGTTCGAATTGGGCCGGTGGTGGACAAGCTCGAAGGGTTCCCGATCGTGCTGGATATGATCGACACGGCATCTCTCAACATGGAGAGACGCGCAGGGCGTGAGCCACCTCTTGTGCGCTGGATCGTGGAGTGGGAAGCCAGGAGGCTCAAGGCCTATGAGCGCGACCTGATGAGTAGGTGCGCTCGAATTGTGGTCTCGTCGCCTGCGGATCTTCGGGCGCTGGATTCGCCTGCTCACGGACGAGTTGTGCCTTTTGGCCTAGATCTTGCCCGGTTGACCTTCACAGAGGCCGACCGCGAGGAAAAAGAGATCGTGTTCACGGGACGGATGGGTTATTTCCCCAACGCAGATGCCGCGGCCTATTTCGCGGAGGAGATCTTCCCGCTCGTGCGACAGAGCGTGGCCGAAGCCCGTTTCTCAATCGTGGGGATTGACCCTCCGAGCCGTGTGAGCGCACTCTCCCGACTTCCGGGTGTACGCGTGATCCCGGATTCGAACCTGCGGAAGTACCTTGATCGAGCAGCTGTTGCAGTGGCGCCCCTGAGATCGGGTACGGGGTTGCAGCTCAAGGTCCTGGAGGCGATGGCCAAAGGGGCACCGGTTGTGGCGACGCCGATGGTCGCCCCGGCTATCGCGGCCGATGATGGGGAACATTGGTTTCTCGCAGAATCGCCTGCAGACTTCGCCGCCAAGGTAATACTTCTGCTCAGGAACAAGGAGACCGCCCGGAGGATGGCCCGATCGGCCCGGCGGTTCGTGGAAGCCAAGTTCGCACAAGACGTAGTGGTCGGACAGATGGGGGCCATCTGGGAAGAAGTCATTGTGGCTGGCCGACCTAAGCCCTCTCAGGAAAGCATCTGAGTAACATGCCGACTGATCGGGGAAGAGGCTCGGGCCTAGCAGTCCTACGATGACATGCTATCTGATAACCGGCGGCGCCGGTTTCATCGGCTCGCATTTGGCGCACGCGCTGGCGGCTGCCCAGGGCGCGCAGGTGCGCGTGCTCGACAACTTCTCCACCGGCCGGCGTGAGAACCTGCAAGCGGTCGAGAGGCAGGTGGAGATCATCGAGGGCGACATTCTCGATCTCGCGCGGGTGCGACGTGCCATGCAGGGCGTGGACTACGTTCTGCATGAGGCCGCACGGGTTTCCGTGGTCGAGTCGCTCGAAGACCCGCAGACGACGCACTCGGTCAACTTGAGCGGAACGCTCAATGTGCTCTTGGAGGCTCGTGCGGCGGGCGTGCGGCGCGTGGTGATGGCCTCCTCGTCCGCGGTCTACGGCGATGGGCCGGTGCCCGCTCGCGAGGAGCAGACCCTGCTGCCGCTCTCGCCGTATGCCGTGACCAAGCTCGCCGGCGAGGCCTACGCCCGCACGTTCACCTCCGCCTTCGGAGTGGAGACCGTGGCCCTGCGTTACTTTAACGTGTATGGGCCGCGGCAGGACCCCACCTCGGAGTACTCGGGCGTCATTGCCCGCTTCGCCGAGGCGCTGCTTGGCGGCACGACGGCCACCATCTACGGCGACGGCGAGCAGACGCGGGATTTTGTCTTCGTCGAGGACGTGGTGCGGGCCAATCTTCTGGCCTGCCGGGCCGTGGACGCGCCTGGGCGAGCGGTCAACGTGGGGACCGGGGTTGGGCGCACCGTTCGTGAACTGCTCGGACTCATGGCGCAACAGGCGGGCGTGCTCCCCGAAGTCCGTTTCGCGCCGGCGCGTCCGGGAGAGATTCGTCATTCGTGCTGCGATCCGGACCAAGCCCGCGACTGGATGGGCTTCCGCGCGCAGGTGAGTCTGTCGGAGGGATTGCAGCAAACGGTCGCGTGGTACCGCGAATTGGCATCTGGGAGTAAGGAATGAAAGGTTCTGCCCCGACGATCCGCAACCGATACCTGTTCGTGGCCGATCTGCTGGCCATTCTGGCATCGGTCTTTGTCTCATTCGCCTTGCGCCTGGACGTGGGCGACTTGTTCGTGTCGTATGTGCCTCTGGCCGTGTGGCTGGCGGTGCAGGCCGTGGTCGTCAAGCCGGTCGTCTTCTGGGCCATGGGGTTGTACCGGCGCTATTGGGCCTACGCCAGCGTGCAGGAGTTGGTGCTGATCTTCAACGCGGTCGGGTTGAGCTCGTTCATCCTGGGGGTGTGGGTCTTCGTCAACATCATCTTGCGCTGGAACCTTGTCCCGCGCTCGATCCCCTTTATCGATTGGCTGGTGACGCTGTTCCTGGTGGGTGGCCTCCGCCTCTCGGTGCGCGTGATCTCTGAAGTGCGGCGTGCGCGCCGCATCCTGCCGGGAGCGCGTGGCGCGCGGCGCATTCTCATTGCCGGCGCTGGCGATGCCGGGGCGCTCGTTGCGCGCGAGATGCAGAAGAACCCGCAGCTGCGCATGGAGCCGGTCGGCTTCCTGGATGATGCGCCCGAGAAACTGCACCAGCGCATCCACGGCATCCCCGTGCGCGGAACGCTCTTGCATCTGGGGCTGGTCGCCAGCGAGCAGAACGCCGACGAGGTGGTCATTGCCATGCCCTCGGCCTCGGGCGAGGTCTTCCGCCGCGTTGCTGAAACCTGCCGTACGGCGCACATTCCCTTCCGCACGATGCCCGGGTTGTTCGAGCTGATCGGCGGGCGGGTGAGCGTCTCGCGCTTGCGCGATGTGGAAGTGGGCGACCTGCTGCGCCGCCAGCCGGCGCGCACCGCCGACCAGGCCGTGGGCCGCGCCCTGAGCGGCCGGCGCGTGCTGGTCACTGGTGCGGGCGGCTCCATCGGCCTTGAGTTGTGCCGTCAGATCGCCCGCTGGGGGCCGACCGAACTCATTCTGCTGGGGCATGGCGAGAACAGCATCTTCGAGGCGTTGATCGAACTCGGCGAGGTCTTCCCCAGCCTGCCACTGCATCCGGTCGTCGCCGATATCCGCGATCTGACGCGCCTCAGTCAGGTGTTTCGCAGCCATCGCCCGAACGTCGTCTTCCACGCGGCCGCGCACAAGCACGTGCCCCTCATGGAGGCCAACCCCGTCGAGGCGGTGAAGAACAA
>JAPLGX010000259.1 GCA_026389925.1 Chloroflexota bacterium | reverse complement strand
CGCACCCAGCAAACCCCACCGAGAGGTTTTCCCCGAGCGGCCGCGATCGGCATAGAATACGCCAGGGGCTGAGACGCTCGCTATCCCAGGCGCTCCATCAGGTCAGGGCCCAACCGCGGGCGAGGCGCCTGGGAGGAGGATCGCATTGGGAATGGAAGATCAGAACTCGATGAACCTCATTCCGCCCTCCGCAATGACGCAGATCGAGGGCGTGACCATACCGCAGGAGTTGTATTGGGTACTGCGCGATCCGGCCCCGCTGGCGGGAATGCGATACCCGCGCCCGGGTTTCCCATGGGGGGCGCTGGCCCGGTCCGGATTCTCTCGCGTGGTGCGCCTCAGCTCAGATGGCGCATCTTACGACCCACAACCACTCGAGGTTGCCTACTCCGCCGAGCTCGAGGACCTCTTGCATGGCAGCTCACCGCCCAGCCCGCGGCATGAACTGCGGCTCATTCGTGAAGCCGTGGCCGTGGTTAGCGAGGCGCTTGCGCGTCGCGAGGGCGTGGTTGTCCACTGCGCCGGAGGCCGCGGGCGAACGGGAACCGTTCTTGGCGCGACTCTCGTCCGCTTGGGGTTTGCGCCCGCCGAGGTGGTTGCACATCTCGACAGGGTGCACAAGGCACGGGGAACCAGCGGGTGGCCGGAGTCTCCGTGGCAGGCGGACCTTCTCCAGCGCTTCGTTCCCAACCGTCCCTCGCGCACGGCTTCACCGGCACTGGGGCTCGATCGGTGAGTCGTCTGTCGCGATACGGCAATTGCCTTCCGCTGCCCGCGAGGATTACAGGCGAGCCGTAGACCCGGAGGCCATGCCTTTCCATGAAACAGACAGCGATCGGTACTCGCGAAGGTCCTCATCTGCCGCGCCATCTGCCGCAAGGCGGCCCCCTCCGCCTCGCAGACCATGCTGAGATCCACTCGGTCGAGGTCGCGGATATCACCCTTCCAGCGGAGGGCGTGCAGGGTGTGATCATCGAACAGGCAAGGTTGCATCACGCCTCGTTCGCATCCGGCCGGTTGACTAAGCCGCGATCGAGCGACTCGCGGTTCGAGAAGTGCGATTTCACGGCTGCCGAATGGACCGAGGCGCACTTGTTGCGCGTCGACTTCGCCGACTGCCGCATGCTGGGAACGCAGTGGGTGACCCTCGAAGCCCGGCATGTGCTGTTTCTGGACTGTCTGTGTGAAGGAGCGTTTTTCGTCTCGGCCCGGCTGCAAGGGGCACGATTTCCGCGCTGTGATCTCCGGCGAGCTTCATTCGAAGGAGCGGACCTTACAGGGGCGCAGCTCTGCGAGTGCGACCTCACCGAGGCCGATGTGCAGGGCGCCGCGCTCGCGCAGGCCGACTTGCGCGGCTGCAACATCAACGGCATGAAGATCGGGGCGCGGGACCTCATGGGCTCCATCCTCGACCCAACCCAGGCGATGCAGGTGGCCGGTCTGCTTGGTATAGTGGTGAAGGACCTATCCGAATCCTAGCCCGGTCCGCGCCGTGCGGTTTGGGCGCCGACCATGGTTGGAATAGGGGCGCAAGATGGCAACGACGGCCGACCTGAAGGAGACATTCTCGACGGTTCGCTCCCTTCTCAAGCGCTACCAGCCGCCGCTGGTGGCGACAGTCAACCGGGCCACGCGCTACGAACTCTGGTCGCAGCGCGAGGTGATCATTGCAGGCCGCAAGCGCACCGAGGTCTTTTTCGCCTCCGTGATAGTCCAGAAGGAGTTCGTGGGCTTCTACTTCATGCCGGTCTATGCCGACACCAAGCTCAAGGCCGTGTTCAAACCCGAACTTCTCCAGCGGCTCAAGGGGAAGTCGTGCTTCCACTTGAAGGTCCTCGATCGAGAGCTGACGTCTCAGATTCGCTCAGCGCTTGCGGTGGGATTTGCGGCGTACAAAAAGCGAGGCTGGGTCTAGCATGGGTCGCGCGCATCGGGCGGAAGCGGTGGCTGGATCGGTCGCATGCTCCTCCTGAGCAGGATTGCGCACGGGCGGATGCGACTGGACCCGCTCGCGGGTATGCTGCGGAGGTCGAGATGACGTGGAGCGATCGCCTGAAGGGCGATGCGCTGCCGTGGTTGCTCGATGAGGAGGACCCCGGTCCGCGCTATCTGGCGATGCGCGATGTGCTTGGGCATCCTGAAGATGCCCCTGAACTGCGCCGTGCGCGAAAGGCGGCCCACACGCGCGGTCCGATCGCCGCCGTCCTGGCGGCGATGGACCCGGCCGGATACTGGGAGTCGCCCGGCCCCGGGTACAACCCGAAGTACCGCTCCAGCGTGTGGTCGCTGGTCCTTCTGGCTCAGCTTGGCGCTCGCCTGGAAGACGACCGGCGGCTCGTGACCGCGGCAACGTACGCACTCAACCATGCGCTCGCCCCGGGAGGCCAATTCACCGCCAGCGGCGCCCCCTCGGGCACGGTCGACTGCCTGCAGGGCAACCTGCTCTGGGCGCTGGCGGAAATGGGTTGCAGCGATGACCGTCTCCAGGCGGCAGCCGAGTGGGCGGCACGCAGCGTCACTGGTGAAGGCATCGCGGCGGCGCAAGGGCGCACGGCGGCCGTGCGCTACTACGCCGGGGGTAAGTGCGGTCCGACTTTCGCTTGTAGCGCGAACAACAAACTGCCCTGCGCCTGGGGCGGGGTCAAGGTCATGCTCGCCTTGGGGCGATGGCCCGCGCCCCGTACCCCGCTATATAAGCGCGCGCTTGCCCACGGTGCCCAATTCCTGCTCGGCACCGATCCCGCCGAGGCGCGCTATCCCACGGGGAGCGGCGGCCCGCCGAGCCGGAATTGGTGGAAGTTCGGGTTCCCCGTATTCTATGTGACCGACCTTCTGCAGAACGCCGAGGCCTTGGCCGCGGCGGGGGTCGCGCGGGACCCGCGCCTGGCTCGCGCCATTGACCTTATCTGCGAGAAGCAAGACGCACATGGCCGGTGGTCGCTCGAGTACGATTACACCGGGAAGACATGGGTCGATTTCGGGCGCAAGAACGACCCGAACAAGTGGGTCACTCTGCGCGCGCTGCGCACGCTGAAGGCGGTTGGCTGACCAGGTGCCGCTCATTTGCGTTGGGCGGTGTGGCGGAGCAGGCTTATGAGCCCCCTCCGGCAGGACAAGGTCCTCACCTTTGCCGATCGACGCCAATGGAGAGCCTGGCTGCGCACTAATCATCTCCGGGGCGGCGAGGCCTGGTTGGCGCTTCCCAAGCGTGGTCACCAAGGCAAGTCGGTATCTTACGAGCAGGCGGTCGAAGAAGCACTGTGCTTCGGATGGATTGACGGGTTGCTGCACAAGCTGGACGAGACGCGCTTCCTTCTGCGCTTCACACCGCGCCGGGCGTGGAGCATCTGGTCGCAAAGCAACAAGCAGCGTGTCGCCCGGCTCATCCGTCAGAAGCGAATGACCGCCTGGGGCATGGCAAAAGTGCGAGAAGACACGCGCAGCGGGCAATGGCGCGAGGCGGAGCGCCGCGAGCAAACCGATCGACCGCCGGCCGATCTCCTGGCCGAATTGCGCAAGCGGCGCGGGCACTTGGCCGCCTGGCGCGCGCTCTCTCCGTCACGGAAGAAGCAAGTTCTGTACTGGCTGGGGAGCGCCAAGCGCGACACGACCCGACAGAAGCGGCTTCGCCAAGTCGCCGAGCGCTGGCTGACTATAGATCCGGCCGCGCAGTCGCGGCTCGCTGGCCTGGGGGGTCTCGGCCCAGCCTCAGTCTGTGCGACACCCCCCGCTACACGAGATCCGCCGCGGCATCCAAGGTCGGGTGCGACGACGCGCACCTCGCAGCGTTGGGGGCGCAACACGCAGTGCACACGCAACATGCAGCATGGAGAGTCACCCTTGAGTATTCGCCTCGCAACGATGGATGACCTTGGCCCGATTGTCGCGATATACAACGCCTCAATCCCGGCGCGCATGGCGACGGCCGACACGCAGCCGGTGTCGGTCGAGTCACGCACAGCCTGGTTTGGGGAGCACTCGCCCGATCGCCATCCGTTGTGGGTGGCTGAGGTTGACGGGTCCGTCGCCGCATGGCTTGGCCTGGCAGCCTTCTATGGTCGGCCGGCCTACGCGCACACCTCGGAAGTGAGCCTCTATGTTCATCCGGATCAACAGCGGCGCGGACTGGGCTCGGCCCTGCTGGGGCACGCTGTGGCGCAGGCTCCCCCCCGAGCATCTCCCCCGTGCGAGGGCCGGTTGATCCGCCTGGCGTGCGGCTCAAATCGCACGAAGGGAACCCTGCCCAGCGTTTGAACATCGAAACGAGACCCCCTCGCACTTCCAGTCTCCCCATGACCACTTGCCGATTCCTGGAGTCTTTCTATAATTGGGCCCTGGCTCGTCGAACACCCCAGCCCGGCAACCAGCGCGATGCCCACGGGGCGCGCGCATCCAATCCTGCAGGTTCGAGGCCACGAGAAAGGCCCCGGCCCACCCCTCAAAGGAGAACTGACGATGACGAAAGACGAGCGCTTGAAAATGTATGCTGATTTCCTGAAGGGTGAAGGCTACAGCCCGGAGACGATAAAGGAGGGGGTCGTCTTCAAAGCGGAAGGCAAGACATACGTCATTATGGTTGACGAGAAGGACGAGCAGTTCTTCCGCTTGGTCTTCCCGAATTTCTGGTCGATTGACAGCGACAAAGAGCGCGTCAAGGTCGTTGCGGCGTCCAGCCACTCCACGGCCGCCACCAAAGTGGCCAAGATCTTCCCTGTGGATAACAACACCTGGGGGACGATCGAGCTGTTCGTTGCCTCCCCGGACCATTTCAAGGGCGTGTTCACTCGATCGCTGGGCGCACTGCAAGCCGCTGTGCAGACCTTCGTCGGGCAAATGAAAGGCTAACACCGCGCGCTGGCAAACCCACGGGAGATGACAGGGGCCCCGGCGC
>JAPLGX010000518.1 GCA_026389925.1 Chloroflexota bacterium | reverse complement strand
GCAGCGTGGCGTCTGGGGCGTCCGGCACGTTCCCGATCGACAATACCAAGGGTGGGCTCCCCGCTATTCCGGCGTACTGCGGTTCGCCCTATAGTGATGGCACGGTGCTTCTGCGGGGGCAGTTGCATTGCCACTCATATCCGGACAATCCTCTGGTTTACGACGGGTCTGGTCAGGGGCCGGAATTCACCCTGTACAAGTATATGCTGCGCGGCTACGACTTCCTTGCCGTGACCGATCACGACATCCTTTCGCCGGGCTCCATGGATTGGCCGGGCTGGGCGCCTCGCAGCGTCGAGATCACCCACATGGATTCGCATGTAGTGGCAGTTGGGACGAGCGCCACTGAACTCAGTCAGTTGGACTTCACTGACGCTGAGGACAAGGCGTTCGCAACCGCAATGCGCATCACTCAGACGCACAACCGCTCGGGTCTTGCGTTCATTGCCCACCCCGATAGCCGCCCCTATGCGTTCAGCGCTAAGGAGCTTTACGACGCGGTACGGACGGCGCGGCCCGACGGGATCGGCATATGGACACCTGGCAATGACTCCCAGCGCTCATGGGACAAACTCGTGTACGCGCTGGGCAAGCCGGTTTGGGGCTATGTCGAGGATGATTATCATCCAGACACCCTATCCAACCATAAGGCGGGCCTGAGCTGGCTGGGCGTACCCGGTTCTCAGGGCGAATCATGGGACGTCATCAAGGAGAAGCTCCGCGCGGGCAACTACTACTGCTACTACACGACGGATGGCAAGTGGCCGGGTGGCACCACGCCTCCTCAGATGCGGGTGACCGTATCAAACTCAGGTTCGCAGCCGCTCATATCCGTGGCTTTTGATCGTCCTATGAGCTCAATCGAGTTCTACGGCTACGACTGGGGCTTCTTCAAGAAGCTGCAAGGACGAGGATCGGGCAGCAGCGACAGCTACCAGGCGACCGGGCGTGAGAAGTTCGTCCGCGTCATGGCCTGCTATCACTTCGGCGGCACCCTCTGGATGACATCGCAGCCGATAGTGATAAACAAGGAGGGCAACTACTCTCCGTATGAGTCGAACGGCGCCCGCGTGATGAGCACATCCCCGGAATTGATCCTCGCCTATGTGGATGCGGACAGCAAGCCGCTCGCGCCACCATCAGGCTACGTAGGGGACGTTTTCGACGTGACTACCGCCAATGGACAGCTTCCTCCCAACGCGACCCTCCAGCTCAGCTACGGAGAGGAAGACATTGCCCCTCTTGGCGGCACTCGGTACCTCGCCATCTATCGCTACAGAGATCAGCCCGGCGAGTGGGTGAAGGTCGGCGGAACGGTCGATCCCGGCACTCAGTCGATAGAAAGTGCAATCACTGCGCTCGGCAAGTATTGCATCAGCGCCGATCTGCCCGTTGACACGACCGTCCCGCAGGTGTTCATAGACAATCCGCCGTACGGCGCGTCGGTTGCATCGAATACTACCGTCAAGGCGACTGTCAACGACGACCTCGGCGCGTGGCGCGTGCGGTTCTACCTCAACGATCACCTGCTCGCCGAGGACGCGGACTCCTCGGACGGCTGGGGCGCGGCATTGAAAGTCTCGGACTACTGCACCGGCGATTGGACGCTCAAGGCCGAAGCGGAGGACCTCGCGGGCAACGTCGGCACGGCGGAGATTCCGATCTACGTTAACTCAACCACTCCAAGG
>JAPLGX010000066.1 GCA_026389925.1 Chloroflexota bacterium | reverse complement strand
CCCCTCTCCTCTCACACGTTACATCTCACGCGAGGTGGGTCGGCATGCCTGCAGATCGCCCGACGCTGGTCTTCGATCTCGAATCCAAGTTCCTGGCTGAAGAGGTGGGCGGCTGGGATCACGTCCATCGCCTTGGACTCTCGGCGGCTGTCGTGCTGGACACGAGGAGCGGCGTGTACACCCGCTACACCGAGGCGGATGCAGGCCGCCTGATTGATCACCTGCGTTCGGCCGGCCGGATCATCGGCTACAACATCCTGCGCTTTGACTATCGCGTGCTCGAGCCTTACGGGGGTGAGGGCCTTGCCGCACTCGCCACGATTGATCTGCTCGATCATCTGCACCGGACGCTCGGGTTCCGTCTTTCCTTGGATTCGGTTGCCGAAGCCACCTTGGGGGAGGCCAAGTCCGGCGAGGGCACCTTGGCCGTGCAATGGTATCGTGCCGGGGAAATCGAGAAGGTACTCGACTACTGCCAGAAGGACGTTGAATTGACGTGGCGCGTGTTCGAACATGGGCGCACGCACCACCAGGTGTTTTATCGCGACCGCAGCTACCGCAAACGATCCGTCAGTGTGGCCTGGTGAGCGATGATCAGGGCGGGGGGCCGCCGGCGAGGAAGAGCATGGAGCACTCTCGTGAACGGCTGCACGCCATCGTGGGAGGTGACGTCCAGGGAGTCGGCTACCGGGTTTTCGTTGTGCGCGCGGCGGGGACCCTCGGGCTGCACGGCTGGGTGCGCAATCGTTTCGATGGCAGTGTGGAGGTGATGGCCGAGGGCGAGCGTGCTGCGCTGGAGGCGCTGGTCCGCGAGCTCACGAGTGGACCGCGCGCGGCCTCGGTGGGGCAGGTAGCTGTGGAATGGCTGCCCGCGACGATGGAGTTTGCCGACTTCCGAGTACGCTTCGTGTGATCGGGCGGGTTACGCGGCGCGGCCGCCCACGAGCGCCGGGATCTCGCTGAGCCGGCCGTCTTCGTATCGCCACACTTCCGACTCAAACCCTCGCGAGGCGGAAAGCGCTACACAGAAAGCCGCTCCAATGCCCGGTTCGTTGCGCAGCAGCCGCGCATACTCAACGTACTGCTGGCCCTTAATCCGCGAGTCGACCCCGGCCGCTGGATTACTGTATTCGCTGACCATCAGCAGCTTCCCTGGATGGCGCTGGCGAATGACCTCGTAGAACTTGCCCCCCTGTTGCGAAAGCATCTCTTCCGCGCGAGACCAGTAGCAGTTCACGCCAATCCAGTCTGCGGCCAGTGCGGCGCTGTCGGCCTGCTGCAGAAAAACCAACGCATCCTGACGCAGCCCGTCCACCGTCGCGCCGGGAGCCAGGCCCGGGAAACCGAACTTGGCATCCGGGAAGCGCTGACGCAGGCGAGCCACCGTCTCCTGGAACCAGCGGCTGAACCCGCCGCCGTCCATCCACGTGCGCTCGCACCCTTCGCTGCTCAGATTGGGTTCGTGATGAACCTCGAAGTAGCGGATACCCATGCGGTAATGGCGCTGCAGATCGGACTGCACGCTCTCGACAAACTCACTGGCCGGCAGGGCCCGCGTCGCGAAATCCCCAGAGAGGCGGACCAGAATAAACATCTCCGGGTTGAGCGAGCGCAACTGCATCACGCTGGCGTCGGGGGCGCTGGCGAGCAACTTGACGGCCTCCAGGCGTGCGCTGCGCGCGGCCTGGATATCGGCCTCGGTCAGCGGGCCGTCCATGCGCCCGTGCGCACCCACCAGACACTTCTGGGCCGGCCAAGGGTAGGAGGTGGCAGGCAGCACCGGAAGGCCCTTGGCGTTCCCGGCCCGGCCTGGCCAGATCAGATAGGGAGTCGGGTCGAGGATGTCTTTCGGGTAACGCGTCAGACCCGCCGCGGTGGCGCCGATTCTCTTCAACGTCAGGTGAAGGTGGCTGCCGGTCGAGTTGCCGGTCGAATCCGCCAGGCCCACCCGGGCGCCCATGCCCAGGACCTGGTTGACGGAGACCAGCGGGCGATTGAGATGAGCGTAGACCGTCTGGTATCCGTCGCGATGCTGGATGCGGATGTGCCGGCCATAAAGGTGTCGTCCGTGTCCATCGTGAACCTCGAACACGGTTCCTTCGGCGCAGGCATACACGTTGGCGTTCGTCGGAGCGCGAACATCCACGCCTTCGTGACCCGGGAGGCCATAGCGCCGATAGATCGCGGGGTTGGCGCCGAAGGCCTGCGTGATCACTGCGTAGTCGGTCGGCCAGCACAGCGTGAATGGATAGGTCTCTCGCCCGTACCGATCGTTGACCGCGATCCGCATCGCCAGCAGCGCTTGCAGCTCGGCCGGAGTCTTGGCCGAGAGCGGATCAAGGCGGACCTCGGGGAAGTGCTCATTCAGCCAGGGGATGACGGCGCCATGCACCGGGTGGCCCAGGTAACCGTTGGGAGCATCCACGACGCTGATCGTCTGGCTGGGGGCCATGTAGCGGCCGGCGTTATCGGCATCGCCGGAAAGGGCCACGCCAAAGGCCATGACGTAGTCCCGCGCGGCCCGGACCCAATTCCAGTAGTCCGGGCGGGGCAGGAGCAGAATCTGGTATTCGGGCATCGAAAATCCCCGTGGAAAAGGCTAGAAACGCACCTGAAGCCGCAGCGATTCAGGTTGCAAATCCCAGGCCACGTTCCCGCAGGGAAACGAACCGGCCCTGGCCGATGATCAGGTGGTCGAGCAGCTTGCCGGCCTCGACCAGTGAGCGGGTGAGGGCGACATCCTCAGGGCTGGGCGAGGGATCGCCGCTCGGATGATTATGAACGACGATCAGCCCGGCCGCATTGTGGCGCAGCGCCTCGCGGAACACCTCGCCAATCCGCACCCGCGAGGTGTTGAGCGACCCCTGGTGCACCTTGGCGATGCGCACCAGCCGGTTGCGCGTGTTGAGGAGCAAGACACGCAAATGCTCCTGATCGAGCGCGCTCATCTCGTATTGGACGAGCGCGGCGGCTTGCGTCGGCGAGGCGACGCTGGGCCGGTCCCCCGGATGGCAGGCTGGCAATCCGTCGACCGAGTTCAATGGCCGCCAGCAGCGTGCAGGCCTTGGAGGGACCGACGCTGGGCAGTCGGCACAGCTCCGCCGGCGCGGCGCGCGAGCAATTCCGCGTGGCTGAGGGCCTGAGGCCCGAGAGGGATGGGTCTTTCGCGGGACCGATCTTGCGTGGGCAGGTCGCGAATGCGGTAGGATTGAGTCCTGTCGCTCATGGTCCCCCATTCGAATGAATGCAGGAGGCCCAGTCGTGCCGATTCGCTCGTCTCACAAGAGTTCGCCGGCCGTGGTCGAAGTCTATACCGATGGCTCAGCCTCCCCCAACCCCGGCCCTGGCGGGTGGGCCGCGGTCGTGGTCGAGGCCGGCCGGCGGCGGGATCTCTCCGGCGGAGAGGCCCGCACCACCAACAACCGCATGGAGTTGCGCGCCGCGCTTGAGGCGCTGCGTGCGCTGCCTCGCTCGAAACCGATTCGCCTGCACACCGACTCACAGTACTTGCGCCTGGGCATCACCGAGTATCTTGCCTACTGGCAGCGCGCAGGCTGGAAGACGCGCGCCCGGCAGCCGGTGGCCAACCAGGATCTGTGGCAGGCATTGGTGGAAGCCCTCGCGGGGCGCACGGTGACCTGGGTGTGGGTCCGTGGGCACGCGGGCAACCCGCTCAATGAGGCGGCCGACCAGCTTGCGCAGAAGGCCGCCTCGCGCTACCGACAATCACCCGCCGCATCTCGACCCGCGGCTGGCGGATGCGACGCGTATCTTGGAGCTTCGGCCTCGCCGCGGCATGCGCGTTGGGCGGCCGTGCTGGCGTGCCACGGAGCCACAACCGCCGGCTCGGGAGAAGTGTCCGGCGCAACGGCTAACGCGCTGATATTGCATGCGGCACTCTACGCGCTGCGCCATTCGGCGGGCGAGGCGCCGCTGACGGTGCACGCCTCGGCCCGCTACCTGGTGGATGGCGCCACGCACAGCCTGCAGCGCTGGCGCACCAATGGCTGGCGCACCACGACCGGCGGTGCGGTCCGGCATCGCGAACTGTGGGAGGCAATTGGGCAACTGATCGCGAAGGGAGAGGTGCGCTGGGTGTGGGAGGCTTCATCATCCTTGCTTGAGGAAGCGGAGGGAATCGCCGCCGGGCGGCGGGGCAAGGCTGAGCTCAAGCAGGATTAGCCGTCAGCTTTCGGGCGCGGCCGGAGCGCGCTCCGGCACGTCGTCGATCATCTCGAGGATGGGAGTCAGCTCGCCTCGTTCAAAGAGCGCCCGAAACGTCTCCACCAGGAAGGGATCCCACTGCGAGCCGGCGCCATCGCGCAACTTCAACAGTGCTTCTTCCGGCGTGTGCGGCGTCGAGTAGGGGCGCCAGGTCGTCAGCGCGTCGAACGCATCGACCACCGCCATCAGCCGTCCCTCGATCGGTATCTCGGTTCCCGTCAATCCGCGCGGATAGCCCGTGCCGTCCCAGCGTTCGTGATGTGCAA
Source organism: Chloroflexota bacterium (assembly GCA_026389925.1). Classification (GTDB taxonomy): domain Bacteria; phylum Chloroflexota; class Anaerolineae; order Anaerolineales; family RBG-16-64-43; genus RBG-16-64-43. The sequence goes on along the minus strand of JAPLGX010000066.1, from coordinate 10,925 downwards.
GGACGTAGGGGATGGCCGGGCGCAGGTGTTCCACCTGGTCCAGCATGTGCGCGCCGTTCTCCGTGTGTTTGCGCATCAGCAGCCACTCGTCCTCGGTCAGAGGGCCGGTCTTGTTGAGCAGGGCGTCGGGGATCGACAGCTTGCCCAGGTCGTGCAGCAGCGAACCGAAGTCGAGAACCGCCAGCGCTTCGTCGTCCCAGTTCAAAGCCCGCGCCAGGGCCAGCGCGTAACGCCGCACGCGTTCGACGTGGCGGCCAGTGTATAGATCGCGCGCCTCCACCGCCTTGGCCAGGAGGATCACCGTCTGCAGATGGGCTTCCCGCGTCCCGGCCAAGTGCACCACGCGCCAGCGGTCGAGACGCGCGCGCACGGCGTTGATGAGCTCTTGCGCGCCGAACGGTTTGGGGAGGAAGTCGTCGGCCCCCAGCCGGCGCGCCGTGTCCATGTCGGCCCGCGAGGAGCGGGCGCTGACAAACAGGAAAGGCAGGGGCGACCCGGCTTGTTCCTTGCGCATCTGGTCGAGCATATGGAACCCGTCCATCTCGTCCATCATCACGTCGGAGATGACCAGGTCCGGCGTCTGCCCGCGGAATTGTTCCAGGCCTTCCTTGCCGTTGTGCGCGGTCGTCACCTGGTAGCCCGCATCCTCCAGGATGAGGGCCATGCCTTCGACCAGGCTGCTGTCGTCCTCCACGATCAGGATGCGCGGCTTCACACACTCACCTCGAAACGGAATGAGCCATCCGATTATACAGCGGACGGCTCACCCAATCTGTGCGAAATGGTTGTCGGCTACTTGCGTTCGGCCAGCGGAACGTAGGGTTCGCTCTCCGGGCCGACATAGACAAAGCGCGGCCGGAAGAGGCGGTTGTCCTGGCGCTGCTCCCAGGCGTGCGCCACCCAGCCGGCGCTGCGTCCCACGGCGAACAGCGGGGTGAACATCGAGGGGTCGATTCCCAGAGACGCCATGACCACGCCCGAGAAGAAATCCACGTTCGGCCAGATGCCCTTCTGACCGAACTTCTCGACCATGGTCTTTTCGATCTGTTCGGCCATGACCAGCCAGCGTTCGGTGCCGGCGCGGCGAGTCACTTCGCGGGCGTAACCGCGCAGGATGGTGGCCCGCGGGTCCATCGTCTTATACACACGGTGGCCGAAGCCCATGATCTTCTTCTTCTGGGCCATGGCCTCGTCGAGCCAGGCCGCGACACGCTCTGGGCGGCCGATGCTCTCGAGCATCTTCATCACTTGCTCGTTCGCCCCGCCGTGCAGCGGGCCCTTGAGCGCGGCGATCCCCGCGACCACGGCCGAGTACGTGTCGGCCAGGGTGGATTTGACGACTAACGCGGCGAAGGTGCTGGCATTGCTCTCATGGTCGGCGTGCAATATCAGCAGCACGTCCATCAGGCGCGCCTCGAAGTCGTCGGGCGCGCGGCCCATCATCATGGTGAAGTAATTGGCGGCATGGCTGAGATCGCTGCGCGGATGCACGACCGGTTGGCCGCTCCGTACGCGCCCAATGGCCGCCGCCACGGTGGCCATTTTGGAGGTGATCCCAATCGCCTGCGCCTGATGGGACTCCGGGGTGTCTTCCTCGGCATGCTCATCGAAGACCGCCAGCGCCGAGATCGCCGTGCGCAGCACGGTCATCGGGTGGACCCCGCGCCGGGCGGCATGATTGCGGATGAGGGTGGTGATCTCCTGCGGGATCTCGCGATCCTTCTGCATGCGCCCCGTGAACTGAGCGAGCTCGGCGGCCGTCGGCAGCCGGTCGTAGAGAAGGAGGAAGAACACTTCCTCGTAAGTGGATTTCTCGGCCAACTCTTCAATCGGATGTCCGTGGTAGACCAGTCGGCCGCCCAGGCCATCCACGTAACTCTTGGTGCTCTCGGCCGCGATGACTCCATCCAGACCTTTGGAGAAACTGATTTCTCCGGGCCGGGCCACGAGTTTAACTTCTTCACTGTCGGTTGTCATTAAACGCTCCACTGTGCGATAGGGATAGGACCGCCAGGCCGGCCGACGCTCTCAGGCGCTCAGCCGTTCGAGAGTGGCCAGGCTCTCGCGCACCAGCGCCGCGGATGTGGCCAGCGCCTGCTTCTCCTTCGCGTCCAGCGGGACTTCGACGACCCGCTCCACGCCCGAACGGCCGAGCTGCGTCGGCACGCCAAAGTACATGTCACGCAGGCCGTACTCGCCCTCGAGCATCGCGGAACAGGGGAGGATGAGGTGCTTGTCCTTAAGGATGGCATCCACCATTTGGGCGACGGCGGCGGCCGGCGCGAAGTAGGCGCTGCCGGTCTTGAGCAGGTCAACAATCTCACCCCCGCCTTTGCGCGTCCGCTCAACAATCGCCTGCAGCCGGTCGGGGGCCAGCCTCTCCGACAGTGGCACGCCCGCCACATTGGAGTGGCGCGTGAGCGGCACCATTTCATCGCCGTGGCCGCCCATCACGTAGGTGTGGACGTTCTCGACGCTCACCCCGAGTTCCATCGCGACGAAGGCGCGCATCCGAGCCGAATCGAGAATGCCCGCCTGACCCACCACCCGCGCTTTGGGAAAGCCGCTGCGCTTGTAGGCCAGATAGGCCATCGTGTCGAGCGGGTTGGTGAGCACCACCAGAATGGCATTGGGCGAGGGGGGCACCGAGTTGTCGACCGCGCTGCGAACGATGGCGGCGTTTGTGGTCAACAGGTCTTCGCGGCTCATGCCCGGCTTGCGCGCGGCCCCGGCGGTGATGAGGATGATGTCGGAGCCGGCCGTGTCGGCGTAAGCGTTCGTGCCGCGCACGCTCACGTCGCTCGAGATGATGGGCAGCGCCTCCAGCAGGTCGAGCGCCTTGCCCTGGGGCATGCCTTCCATGACGTCCAGGAGCACAATATCGCCCAGTTCTTGAGCGGCCAGCCAATGCGCGGTGGTCGACCCGGTGAATCCCGCGCCGATGATCGTGATCTTGGGTCGCATGCAAGCCTCCTTCGCCGTCGGATCCTCCAAGGTGGGATGATTTCGTGAGTGAACGATGCTACTCTATGGACGTGTGCGGGCGCGACTTGCCCCAGGTTGTCGTGACCGGGTTCACAACCCACGCATGGTCACGCGATGCATCGTCCAAGTCGGCGAGTCGTGAAACCTCGACCCACCGGCGATCTTTCGCGACGAAGCGCCGGAGAGTGCGCGCAGTTTACCACACGCGGCTCGCAGTTCGAATGCTATAATCCAACCCTTACTTCTCACCTCGGCCGGCCCACGGCCCTAGAAAGCCCGAGCGCACTGCGCCCATGAAGAACCCGAAATCGATCGCCTGCCTGGACCTGGAGACCACAGGCCTCAGTCCAGAGCGCGACTCCGTGATTGAGATCGGCGCCGTGCTCTTTCGCGGGGAGCGCGTCGAGGACGAGTGGAGCACGCTGGTCAACCCCGGACATCCCATCCCGCGCGCCATCACCGACCTCACCGGAATCACGGACGCGATGGTGGCCGAAGCGCCCCGTCTCGACCGGGCGCTCGCCATATTGGAGCCGCTTGTCGGAGATCGGCCGATCCTCGGCCAGAGTATCGGTTTCGACCTGGGCTTTCTCCAACGCCACGGGTTGTTCAAATTCAACCCGGCGTACGATACGTACGACTTGGCCGCGGTTCTCCTGCCCACCGCCCCGCGCTACAACCTGGGAGCGCTGGCCAGCACACTCGGGGTGATCTTGCCGGCCACCCACCGCGCTCTCGATGATGCCCGCGCCACCCGGGCCGTGTTCCTGCGGCTGCTCGAACTCGCGGCGGAACTGCCGCTGGATCTCGTGGCCGAACTGGTACGGCTCAGTCAGAATCTGGAATGGGGCGGCGGGCAGCCGCTGGAGGATGTCCTGGGCGAGCGCCTGCGAGAGGGCGAAGCGGTCGGGCCGCTGGCCGCGCCAGCACTCTTCAACCTACCCGCGCTGCGACCTTCCGAGGCGCCGGACTTGTCGCCGGCGAGCGAACCCTCGCCTTTGAATATCGACGAGGTGGTTGCCACGCTCGACGACGGCGGCGCACTCGCCGCGCGTTTCCCCGGGTACGAGCGGCGCACCCAGCAACTGGAGATGACCGCAGCCGTCGCCCGAGCGCTGAGCGATGGCCGGCACCTGCTGGTTGAAGCCGGTACGGGCACCGGCAAGAGCCTGGCCTATCTCGTCCCGGCCGTTCACTGGGCCGTGCGTAACGGTTGTCGCGTTGTCGTCTCGACGAACACCATCAACCTGCAGGATCAGCTCATCCACAAAGACGTCCCCGACCTGCGAGCCGCGCTCAACCTCGATTTTCGTGCTGCCGTGCTCAAGGGTCGTGCCAACTACCTGTGCCCGCGCAAACTTGAGGTCGCACGACGACGGGGCCCCGAAACGACTGAAGAGATGCGCGTCTTGGGCAAGACCCTGGTTTGGCTGCGGCAAACAACGACCGGCGACCGCGGCGAACTCAATTTGGGCGGGCCGGCCGAGCGCATGGCGTGGGACCGCCTTTCGGCCCAGGATGAGCCGTGCACTCTCGAGACCTGCCAAACGCTCGGCCATGGGATGTGCCCCTTCTACCGCGCACGTGTGGCCGCCGAGAGCGCACACGTGCTGATCGTGAATCACTCGCTGCTCGTGGCCGATATCGCCGCCGAGAACCGGGTGCTGCCCGAGTATGACTACCTGATCGTGGACGAAGCCCATCATCTCGAGGGCGCAGCCACCGACGGGCTCGCCTTCCATCTTACGCAGCCGGATTTCGACCGCGTGCTTCGCGAGCTTGGGGGATCGCGCGGCGGCCTGCTGGGCGCGCTGACCACGCTGACGCGGCGACCACCCGCCTGGGCAGGTGAACTCGACCTGCGCGCACTGCTCGACCGCCTGGCCGAGGGCGGGGAGCGCTGCCAGAGCGACGGGCGCGCGCTTTTTGAGACGCTGCGGCGCTTCATCGAGATTCAGCTCGAAGCGCCCATCGGCGAATACGGCCTCGATTACCGGTTGCTGCCTTCGACGCGCTCGCTGCCTGGGTGGGAAGAGGTTGAGATCGCGTGGGAAAACTTGCGCGGTGCACTCGACGAGGTGCGGCGGATCACCTCGGCCCTCGGGGATCGTCTGACCGGTGCCGGAGGCGGGTCCACCGAAGGGGACGACCTGGCCTCCGACATGCTCGGGTGGGCGCGGCGGGTGCAGACGCTGATGAGCCAGATGAATCAGGTTTTCGCCGAACCCTCGTCGTCGATCATCAACTGGGTGGGAATTCAATCCGAGCGCCTGACGCTATCGCTGCATGCCGCCCCGCTGCACGTTGGTCCGCTCGTCGAGCGCCATCTCTGGCACCAGAAGACGGCCATCATCATGACCTCGGCGACCCTCACCGCGGCGGGGGAGTTCGACTATCTGATCCATCGCCTGAACGCCGATGAGGCAGATACGCTGGTCGTGGGCTCACCCTTCGATTACGAACACTCGGCGCTGGTCTATCTAGTTTCGGATATCCCCGAGCCCAGCGACGCGCGCGGGTATCAGCGCGGAGTGGAGCAAGGGTTGATCGCGTTGTGCAAAGCCAGCCGCGGACGGGCGCTGGTTCTGTTCACTTCTTATGCACAACTGCGCCAGACTCATCAGGCGATCGCTGCGCCGCTGGCACGGGCGGGGGTCACGGTGTTCGAGCAGGGCGAGGGCGCATCGCGCCACTCATTGCTCGAATCCTTTCGAGCCAGCGATCAAGCCGTGCTGCTCGGCACGCGTTCCTTCTGGGAAGGCGTGGACGTCCCGGGTCAGGCGCTTTCGGTTGTGGCGATTGTGCGCCTGCCCTTTGCCGTGCCGAGCGACCCCATCGTTGCAGCCCGCTCCGAAACCTTCGATGACTCGTTCTCAGAATACTCGTTGCCGGAGGCCATCCTGCGTTTCCGCCAGGGGTTCGGGCGGCTGATTCGCACGCGCACCGATCGCGGACTGGCGGTTGTGTTCGATCGGCGGATCCTTACCAAATCCTACGGCCGCTACTTCACCAATTCGCTACCGGACTGCAAGATCGAACAGGGCACACTGCGCGACTTGCCGCAGCGCGCGCAGTTGTGGCTGGGCGAGTGATGGGCCGGCAGGCGAGTGTGATGGCCCTCGGCGGAGTCGACAAAGAAGACGTCCGATGAGCGTCGTCAAAAGCGGTTCGCGGCTGCGCACGGCCTCATTCGCGGCTCTCGGCAGCGGATTGATGCTGCTGGCGGGGGCCGGAGCGGTGGGCCTGGGGCGCCTATCAAGTTCGCAAGAGCTGCCCTCGGCCGTACCCATCGAAGCCGATTACCCTGCGCCGGAGTTAAGCTTTGTCAACCTCGCCGATAAGCGAGGGTCCCTTTCGGATTTCAGGGGCCCGGCGGTTCTGGTCAACCTCTGGGCAACCTGGTGTCCGCTGTGTCTTGCTGAAATGCCGGTGCTTGCGGCGGCCGCCCGCGATCATGCCTCACAAGGGCTGGTCGTGCTGGCTCTCAACCAGGGTGAATCGCAAGAGGTGGTGAGCGACTTTGTCGAGCGCTCCCGTCTGGCGCTGGTCGTTGGGCTCGACCCGCACGAGGAGGCAATGCGCCTGGTGCGCACCACGGCCTTGCCTTCTTCCTACGTGGTGGATGCGCAGGGCCAAGTGCGCCTGGCGTGGTTCGGGGCAATCGACCGGGACCACCTGGAAGCTGCGTTGGCCCGTGTGGGAGATATGGGGGGCCTACCGTGAATGCCGCCGCGGTGTGCAAAAGCGGTCTCTCGTTTGAAGGCACGGCCGGCTCGGGGTTTCGCATCCCGCTCGGGGCCGCCGCCGACGTGGGGGGCGCCGAGGACGGGTTCCGCCCGATGGAGCTCATGGCCCTCGGCTTGGCCGGGTGCACCGCGATGGATGTGATTTCCATTCTGCGCAAGAAGCAGCAGGCGGTCACGGCCTTCGAGGTGCGGGTGGAGGGCGAACGCGCCGTGGAACATCCGAAAGTCTTCACCCGCATAGTGGTCGAATACCGCGTGCGCGGACACGGCATCGACCCGCAGGCCGTTGACCGGGCGGTGACGCTCTCGCGAGATAAGTATTGCCCGGCCCAGGGAATGCTTGCCAAGGTCGTGCCCATCGAGCACCGCGTGGTCACTGAGCAGGATCCGCCGCGTGATTAGACCGGCCGGATGGAGTGGGCACGGCGTGTTTCCCAGGGGCCTGGTGCGATGGCCGAACGTCTGCTGATCACGGGCGCGACCGGCTTCATCGGGCGGGCCATCTGCCAGGTCCTTTCGCGCCGAGGCTATGACCTGCGCCTTCTTCTGCGGCCCTCGCGATCCATCCGGGGGCTCCCGCCGGGGCGCTCGGAAGTGGCGGTGGCCTCGCTCTCCGATGCGCGCTCGCTGCGATCGGCACTGGTGGGCGTGCAGACCATCATTCACCTGGCCTCGGCCGAAGGCGAGCGCCGGCGGCGTGACCTGTTCGCCACCGACGTGGAAGGAACGGCGCTGCTTGTCGAGCAGGCTCGGTTGGCAGGCGTCCGGCGCCTGGTCTACCTCAGCCACATCGGTGCCAGCCGCATCTCGGCCTTCCCCTTCCTCCAGGCGAAGGGTATGGCCGAACACATCCTGCTCGAGAGCGGCCTGCCCACCTGCATCTTGCGCACCTCCTCGGTCTTCGGCCCCGAGGATTCATTCACCAACGTGATCGCCATGGCCGCCAGCGCCGTGCCGGTGGCGTTCTTCGTGCCACAGGGTCAGCCGCTGTTGCAGCCGTTGTGGATTGGGGACCTGGTCGCGGCGATCGACCTGGTGCTGCGTCAAGATGTCGGCTTTGGGCAGGTGGTCTCTATCGGGGGGCCCGAGCACCTCACGATTGACGACGTGGTGCAGACGGTGCTGGCCGCTTGCCGCCGCTCGCGCGTTCTGGTGCGCGTGTGGCCGCCCTACCTACGCCTGGGCGCCACCGTGCTCGACGGCCTCCTGCCGTACTCGCCGGTGACTCCCTACTGGGTCGACTACCTAGCCGTGAACCGCACGTGTGAGGCGAATGCCTTGGCGCGTTGGTTCGGCATCCGCCCGGCCCGGCTTGCGGATCGGCTCGACTACTTGCGCCATGGTCGAGGCCTGCGTGGACTGATGCGATTCATCTGGCGCGGTCCGCTGACCCTCTCCGCTGGATGAGCTGCCCCTCTCCGCCGGCGGGTTGACAAGCGAGGCCTGCGCCCCCACAATGTCAGACCGGCAGAGGCAGCGTAACCCGGGCACGCCGCGAAAGGAGGGTGGGAAGGATCCAGGCATGCGACTCGAATCGATTGAACTCCATCACATCCGCATGTCGCTGCGCGAGCCGTTCGAAACCTCTTTCGGTGTCACTCGCGAGCGGGAGGCCGTGCTGGTACGAGCCTGCGCCCGGGGTGCGGAGGGCTGGGGCGAGTGTGTTGCCGGCCAGCGGCCAGACTTCTCCTATGAGACCACCAGCACGGTGTGGCACGTGCTGACCGACTTCCTCATCCCCGCGTCTCTCGCGGCCGAGGTCGAGGAACCGCAACAAATGCGGCGGGTCCTGGACGGAGCCCGCGGGCATCCTATGGCCAAAGCTGGGCTGGAGGCCGCAGTGTGGGATTTGTTCGCGGCGCAGGCCGGGCAATCGTTAGCCCGATACCTGGGTGGAAAGGGCGACAGGGTGCCGGTGGGTGTCTCCATCGGCATCCAGGAAAGCACGCCCGCGTTGCTCCAGGCTGTGGAAGAATACGTGCGCCGCGGGTACGCCAGGGTCAAGGTCAAAATCAAACCCGGCCGTGACGTCGAGGATCTGCGTGCCCTGCGCAAGGCATTCCCGGGGCTCGCCCTGCAAGTGGACGCGAATGCGGCGTATTCGCTTTCGGACCTGCCGGTGTTCAAGGCGCTGGACGAATTCGACCTGGCGATGATTGAGCAGCCGCTTGGGGCGACCGAGCTGACCGATCACAGTCGTCTGCAGGCCCAACTGCGGACGCCGGTCTGCCTGGATGAAAGCATTGGAGATACTGCCAGTGCCGGGGCCGCGCTCGATCTGGGCGCATGCCGTGTCATCAACATCAAGCCCGGGCGGGTGGGAGGTTTGGGCGAGGCGCGCCGCATGCACGACCTGTGCGCCCAGCGCAGCATCCCGGTAGGGTGCGGAGGCATGCTCGAAACGGGGATCGGGCGCGCGGCCAATGTCGCGTTGGCCACGCTTCCCAACTTCCGGCTGCCGGGCGACCTTTCGGCCTCCGATCGATACTACGCCGAGGATCTCATTGAGCAACCGTTCGTGCTGAACAGCGACAGCACGCTGACAGTCCCTACCGGACCAGGGATCGGGGTTAGCCTGCGATGGGATCGGCTGCGCCGGTCCACGTTGCGGCGTGCCCTCTTCAAGGCGTAAGCCATTGCACCGCGTATGCGCCGGCGAAGGCGAAAGCCAGCATCTTGAGCGTCTTGCCGATCCAACAATAGAAGAGGAACTTCTGCACGGGCATGCGCAGGATGCCCGCGGTGATTCCCGCCACATCGAAGACCGGATTGGGGATAAACGCCAGCACGAGAATAGTCAATGCGCCGTAGCGGCGCATCAACTGTTCCAGGCGCTCGACCCGTGGTGACCGCTCGAGCACCGCGCGCCCGGAGAACCCCGCCAGGTATCCCGAGAGTTCTCCCAACGCCGAGCCCGCCCCGGCCGCGAGCGCCACCGGCAACGGAGGAAACACTGCACCCATGCTGAAGACGAACGCCACGCCCGGCGCGGGCAAGAAGAGGGTGGCGTTGGCGAGAACAGAAAGCAGGAAGATGCCGGGGTAGCCGTACACCGCCAACTGCGCAGCGCGATCACGGATCGAGAAGATGTAGAGCGTAATGCCACCAACAGCCGCCAGGCTGAGCAGGCGCGCCACCGTCAACCAGGGGCCGCTCAGGCCTTTGCGGGTCTTGGCTGATTCGTTACTACGCGGCTGGATTGAATCCGGGGGATGGGTTGGAGCGCGGATGTCCGTCATGGTTGGACGGTCGTGGTGCGAACCCACCGCGCCCCTGCGGCTTCTAACGCGGCCCCAATCGCCGCGGCCTGGTGTGTCTTTCCCAGCGCAATGACGTTGCCCCCCATGCCCGCGCCCGTAAGTTTGGCCCCCAGGGCACCGGCACGGCGCGCGGCCTGCACCAAGCGCTCGAGCCCGGCGGTGGAAACCCCGAGCGACACAAGCAAGTCCTGATTGCGGTTCATCAAAGCACCGACCTGAGGCAGGTCGCCTTGCGCCAGCGCCGCCAGCGACTGGCGCGCGCATGCACCCATGTCGTCAAACAGGCGCTCAAAGGTGGGCGTATCGCGTTGCCACGCATCGTGCACGGCTCCGACGGCGACGCGTGTCTTGCTGCGCACTCCGCTGTCGGCAATCGTCAGGTCGAATGGGGCGCCGAGCGCGAGCGGTTGCGGCGGCGTGCCGCGGACGAAGACGATCGCCCGCTCGAGGGCGATCACCGAGTTGTCAATGCCGGAGGGCGTGCCGTGATAGACGGCTTCCGCCTCGAAAACGATGGCCGAGACCTGTGCCGGAGCGAGGTCCACGCCGTGCGCGGATGCCAAGGCCCGCACAATGGCTGTGGTCACGGCGGCGCCCGAGCCGAGCCCGGAGGCCATGGGGATTTCGGACGCAATGCGCAGCGTGCCCTTGCGCAGTTCGAGGCCCAGCCGCTTGCTGACGATTTGCACCGTCTCTCTCAGCGGGTGCCCAGCGGGCAGTGCCGCGAGCGGGGAGGTCACTCCGATCTGCGGCGCGTCGAGCGAAAAGGGTGAGTTCCCGGGCAGGTATTGGGCGCGGGCGCGCAGGCCGGGCAGGGGAAGGGCCACGGCCGGGCGCCCGTAGACGACCGCGTGCTCGCCGAACAAGATGACTTTGGCGCACGCGGAGGCCGAGAAGCTCGTCACTGGAGGTAGAGAATGCCCATGGCGGACAG
>JAPLGX010000156.1 GCA_026389925.1 Chloroflexota bacterium | reverse complement strand
TTCGGGGCCGTGGCAGAATCGCCTGCTGCAGTTCCACCGGCCTGGCCAGCAGTCCTTGGTCGAGTTCGGCCGACACGTTGATGCTGACGCCGGTGCTCTGGTAGTTCTCGCTAGCCCAACTTCCGCAAGTTTTGATGTCTGAAGATTATTTTCGAGGAATTTATGGGCGGAATGGCGGTTGAAGGGGCATATTTGTCGATTTTGCCCTGGATGGGGGCATCAAAGGCGATGTAGTGAAGACCCGCCCTGTTGCGGCTGTGGGCAACGATACGACAATGGGGGCATGTTCATCCGGCCATGCTATCGATGGAAGGACGGCAAGCAGCACGCCTACTGGGCGTTGGTTGAATCGGTCCGGACGCCGCGTGGGCCACGCCAACGAGTGGTGGCGTACCTGGGGCAGATGGATCCGGCCGGGCGGCTGGGGGTGCATGAGGCGGCCAACGGGCGTCCCGGGCGTCAGGGACGGTTGGACAGCGACGCCCTCCCGCGATGGGTCAGTGTTGACGTCACGGGTATCCGCGTGGGGGGATGCCTGGAGCTGGGCGGGCCTTGGCTGGGTCTGGAGTTGATGCGGAGGCTGGGGTTGACGGAGTTCCTCGAACGGGTATTGCCCCCGGGGCCCGAGCAGGTTCCCTGGTCGCAGACGGCGGCGATCCTGGTGCTGTCTCGCCTGTGCCATCCTTCCAGCGAGTTGCACATTGCCGAGCACTACTATCGGCAGACGGCGATGGCGGACCTGCTGGGTGTGCCACCCGACCGGATCAACGACGATCGGCTCTACCGGGCGTTGGACCAACTCCTGCCGCACAAGGAAGCCCTTGAAGTCCACCTGAAGAATCGCGTGGGCGAGTTGTTCGGCTTGGACTACGACCTGCTGTTGTACGACGTGACGAGCACGTACTTCGAGGGGCAGGCCGAGGCCAACGCCCTGGCGCAGCGTGGCTACAGCCGGGACCACCGCGGCGACTGCAAGCAGGTGTGCATTGCGTTGGTGGTGACCAAGGGCGGGATGCCCCTTGGGTATGAGGTGTTCGCGGGCAATCGTAACGACGTGACGACGGTGGAAGAGATCGTCACGACGATGGAGCGGCGATACGGGCGGGCCGACCGCATCTGGGTGATGGACCGGGGAATGATCAGTGAGGACAACATCCAGTTCCTGAAGGCCGGCTCGAGGCGGTACATCGTGGGCACGCCCAAGGGAATGCTTCGCCGCTTCGAGCGAGACCTGCTGGAAGGGCCCTGGCAGCAGGTTCAGGAAGGGCTGGAGGTCCAGCGAGTGGCCTCGCCAAAGGGCGACGAGACATTCATCCTGTGCCGCAGCGCCCGGCGTCGGGAGAAAGAGAAGGCGATGCACGATCGGTTCGAGCAGCGGATCGAGCAGGGACTGCTGGACCTGCAGGCCTCCTGCATTCGCCGTCGACAAGATCCCATCGTCATCGCCCAACGCCTGGGCAAGCTGATGGGGCGCAACACCCGGGCCGCGGGCCTGTTCCAGACTCAGGTCCAGACCGCCTGCGATGGCTCGGCCTGGCTGGACTGGTCGCCAGCAGAGGCCTGGCGAGACTGGGCGAGCTTGAGCGAGGGCTGTTACCTCCTGCGGACCAATGTCAACGACTGGTCGGGGGAGGAGTTGTGGAAGGCCTATATCCAACTGACCGACGCGGAGGCGGCGTTCCGGATTGACAAGAGCGACCTGAAGATTCGGCCGGTCTGGCACCAGAAGCAGGATCGCGTTCTGGCCCACATCTTGGTCTGCTTCCTGGCGTACGTGCTGTGGAAGACCCTCGGGCAACTGTGCCATCAGGCCGGCTTGGGCGATGAACCGCGACGGGTTCTGGAAGAACTGCGTAACCTGCGGGTAGTGGACGTGCTCTTACCGACTCGCGAAGGGGTCACGATCCGCCGGCGTTGCATCGCCCGGCCGACGGACCACCAGGCCATCCTGCTCCAGCGGTTGGGCCTGACATTGCCGACCAGCCTGGAGATCACCGACGCCAGTTGAATGCGGTGTAGTGAAGACTTCGGGGTGTTTTCAACGCAAAATAAGGACTTACAAGCGAAGTTGCGGAAGTTGGGCTAGCCCTCATAATTCAATGCCGTTTTTGTATACAGTGGCTGAATCTTCCGATTTTTGGCACTTTCAA
>JAPLGX010000439.1 GCA_026389925.1 Chloroflexota bacterium | reverse complement strand
TGGGGCTTGGGCGTCGCCAGCGTGTTTCCCCCTCCCTTTAGACCCAAGTTCCCCCCGCGTAAAGCAGGGAATCGCCCTGTGGCTGCGGGGGTTTGGGGTCATGGGTGATGTTGTCGTACTGGGTACATCAGATATGGGCTCCGAGCAGGTCCAAGGCCCGCTGCTGCAGCGGCGTGGGGCGCGTGGTCTTGTCGAAGGCCTGAACGCCGGGTATGCTGGGCTGCACGCGGCTCTTGACGATGGTCTTGAGGTCGTCCAGCAGCGTGCGGAAGCTGTGCACCGGCAGATCGTCTTGCGTGCGCTTCGTGCGCGCTTTGCGGTCCGCCTCCGGCGAGCGGCGCGCGGGGGCCACGATCGACGCGCGGCGCTCCTGTCCGGCCTGGGGATGGTGGTCGTCGAACAGGAGCGGCGCCAGTGCTTGGCGCATATGCCATTCCACGTAGTAGGCCAGCATGCACACCAAGACGTGGGCCCGCACGCGGTCCGACAGACGGTGGAAGATGGGACGCACCCGCAGGTCAACGCTCTTGTAGCTGCGGAAGGCGCGCTCTACGTGGGCCAGGCTCTTGTAGGCGCGCACGGTATCCTCAGGGCCCAGTGTCTGGGCCGCCACACTGGTGCGGATGATGTAGATGCCGTCCAGAGCCGCCTCGGCCGCGATGGCCTCGGTGTCGCGCTCGTAGTGGAAGCGCTCGTCGCTGATCTCAAGCCGGAAGTGCTTGGCCATTTTGAAGCGCCCCAGCGTCTTGCCGACGCGCAGGCCGATGCGCGCCTTGCCCCGCAGCGGCCGCGTCTGACGCTCAGTGGCTGCCACGATCTCGTCCAGCACGCGTTCGGTGGCCTGCAGGAGCTCTTCGCGCTTGCGTGTGCGCTCCTGGGCCAGCAGCGGGTTCTTGCACGCGATCAGCCTTTCTCCGGGGTAATCGGGGGCCGCGATCTCGGCCAGGTCTTGCTCGTCGAACAAGGACAACTGCAGGGCCCCCTTGTCCACCAGGGCCCGCACCTGGGGCGCGCGCAGGGCCGTAATCCAGTCCAGGCCGGCCACGGGCTGCAGGTCCGTGCGGATGCGGGCGTCCGTGATCAGGCCGCGGTCTCCCACCCAGATCACGCGCTCCACGGCGAACTGTTTGCGCACCTTCTCAACTTGCGCGCTCAGCGTCATGGGGTCGCCCGTGTTGCCATCAAACACCTCGACCGCGACCGGGCACCCCTCGGCGCTGCACAGCAGCCCGAACACGATTTGCAGCTTACCCGACGTGCCGTCGCGCGAATGCCCCAGCTTGGCCAGGGGGCACTTGCGTCCCTCGAAGTAGGTGGACGTCACGTCATACAACACAAGGGCGCCGGGCGCGAGATGGCGCTTGGCCAACTGCGTCTCCACCTGCTGCTGACGCGCCACGAGCCAGTCCATGGCGGCATACAGGTCGTCCGCGTCAGCGGCTTCCACGCCCAGCAGCTCGCCCAGGGTGCTGTCCAGGCTCTGCTCGTCCAGCCCGCGGGCCGTGGCGAGCTTCGAGCGCGGGGCCGTGATGCGCGACACGATCAGGGCGACGACGCGGTCGCGTTCCGCACAGCGGCGCGTGCTGAGTATGCGCTCCAGGCCCACGCGCCGCACGGTGGCCAGGACCGCCGCCACATGACCGTGCGGGCGACTGCGGACTACCTCGAAGCTGTCCTCGAACTGCTCGACGACAGTGCCGCCCCGCAGGAGAATGCGGAGCGCTTCCACATGCGCCGGCGGCCAGTGAGTCAGGTTGCACAGCGTGCGCTTCTTGACTTTACCGTCCTGGCGATAGGACTCGCGCAGCAGGATGGCTGGCGGGGAATTGCGGTTGCGCACGCTCTCGATGTACATGACTACTATTATAGCACGTTTGTCTAACACTGTCAAGTAGTAATTACACAAATACATGGGTACATTTCGCGGTAGGAATCACGCGCAAACCCCTGTCCCCCACGGCCTCGCGCCGATATCGGCGGGGGAACTTCGGATTAAGGATGCTGCAGTCCGAACTTGCCCGAGTCCGGGCACAGGTGCGGTATGGCGCATGGCACCCTTCTGTGCTATTCTGTGAGCGAAGGCACCACAGCGGGTCATAGCTTTGTATAACTGTACGGTACAAGCAATATGAAGGGAGGCGCGGGCC
>JAPLGX010000283.1 GCA_026389925.1 Chloroflexota bacterium | reverse complement strand
TCCGGGTGGCGGCCAGTGCGGAGATGGCGCATGGCAACCGAAGGATAGCACTCCAGGCCGTCTGCGTCAATCGCAGGCGGCCCTGTGTGTTTGGGGAGCGGTGTGATAGTGGCAGAGAAGGTCTATCTGAAACTTCAAATCAAATCACGGCAGCACCTCGAGGGACTGGATCTCCTGACTGTCGAATTGGCGGATGGCACTCAAGCCGTCGCCGTCCTGATCGAGGAGACGACATCTCAAAAGGCAATCAGGCGGGCCTGGCGTTGGATCCGACGCGCCCAAATGGCTATTCCTCCAGAGCGGCAGCGCTGGGAAGGTCGCGACGGAAGAAAAGTCCTCAAGCACAACCTGGCTGTCTTGAGGTGCCTGACGCACATGAGCTATAAGGACCTAGCCAAGCACGTGAACAAAACGGGAAAGGGGATGATGCAGATCGATCTTGAGGTCGGCCGGGCCCTTTTCTGCCAGTATGGGATAGCCCAGACCGTGTCGATGCATCTCACTCTAGATGATGTGAGGGCAAACTATCCGCATGACAGAGAAACCATTCGCGACTTCCTCCGTGGCGAGACAGGGGTGGTAAAGAAGAGCTGACGCTACCATACACACAGGATATATACGGATGGAGAATGGAGCCGAGGTTGGGCTCCGTTCTCTTTTTGCCTTGGAGGGACGATGCGTCGGAAGGAAATCATTATCGTGAAGGCGACACAAGCCGAGAAGGACGCGCTCAGACAGACGGCCGCAGCAATGCATAGATCCTGCTCAGACACAGTGCGACTTCTTGTGCGGAGCGCAGCGCAGCAACTTATCGGCGTTGGGGGCGATCTAATCAATGCCAAGCTACTGACTGGGCAACCGATTGATGACACCCTATCCCGCTTGCTGGAGGCGTGGCATGAGTAAACCAACGAAGAATAATGCAGCCGAGCAACTCGCTGCGGCCGCAGCCGCGATCGCAGAAGACGAGCGACATTGTGATGAGATCCTGAAGAAGCGCGCGGCTCTGGACAAGCTCGACGCCGGATTCGTCGAGCAGAGCATCCGTCTCGATGGCGAACTCGGGGCCATCGAAGCCAGAGCACCGGCGCTGCAAGCCCGACTCGCACAAGCCCGGGTCATGGCGGGCCAGGAGAAAGAGGCCGCGCTGGAAACCGCTCGCATTGGTATGCGTCAGGAGTTCGACACAAGAACGGACAACATCGTGAAGCACGCCCTCGCTGGACGGCCACTGTTCGTGGCCTACTCGGAAGCCCTCTCTCGCGGTGCCGCTCTTGGCATCAGCCCCTTGCCTCACCAGGCAATTCCTACCCTCTATTTCGCCGGCCTCGAGGCATTGATCCAACACATGAAGGTGCATGCGCCTCAGTTCCTCGGCTTGCCGGCGAGGCGCAGTGTGAAGGAGGTCGACGCATACGTTCAGCGCGAGTATGTGAAGGCGCGAGGGGAATTTAGCGAGCACATCCGGTTCAAGGGGGCATCTCGACGCGGGGAACTGTTGGCCGAGGCAGGTGGCTTGGAGGCATGGCTCCAGAACATCGGCATCGCCGAGCCCGGGCTGCTCGCGCTGGTGCCCTTGCCCGAATAACAGTTGGCATAAGCAAAGCGATGGCCACCCGCGCTGTCCCCCGCCCTCTCGCTCCTCAGGTCCCCCCGCCATTCGATTGCGAGGCGGTGGAGGGCTTGGCTGCGGTGTTCGCTCGATTGGCGGAGCGCGGCCGCCAACGACGCGAGGCCGAGACCGTCAGACTGTACACCTCCAGCAGCCCTGCGGTCTCGGCCGGCGGTAGGGAAAAGGACGCGCCGCTCAAGGGGGGTGAGCGGCGCTTGGATGGGGGCATCAAAGCCACCGCATCCGATTCGAGTATAGGGCAGGTTGCCGATGCCTGTCAATCGGCACCCGTGGTCGCACGCGAGGCGGTGAGGCCATGAGTGCGGCGACGTCGGGAGAGCTAACTTCGCGCGAGGCGAAGGCTCGCCAGGCAGTGCTGGCGGCTGGCGAACTCGACGCGTGGGCCGCGAAGTTCGAGCGCTATCACACCACGGCTGACGATTGCCAATGCCCCGACTATGTGATCCGCGGGTCCCACGGGCGCGGCGAGATCGACGCTTGCAAGCACATCATTGCAAAGAGGTTGCTCGCAGAACGCGAGCGCAAGGCGGTGGCCCCATGAAGGACCAGAACGGCCGACCGCTTGCAGTGGGGGACGCGGTGAGGATCTTCTGCTACTACCTTGGCAAGATCGTCGCCATTCAAGCCGGGGCCTCGGGCGAGATGGCTGTCGTCGAGACGCGGACCGGGACGAACGTAGTCTACCCCGAGGAGATACGCCGCGCCGCGGCCGCTGTCCTCGCTGGAAGGTTTAGCCGCTATGACTGACACCCTCGCCCAGATCGACGCACGGCTGACCAAGTTGCGTGGCGAATACCGCCGCCTCGAGTTCGCCTTGTCGGCAGCGCCCACCCTGGCTAAGGCGGCCACGATT
>JAPLGX010000034.1 GCA_026389925.1 Chloroflexota bacterium | reverse complement strand
ACCTTCAAGTGCAATCACGGATCAATGCGGTCGTTCAGCCGGGCGATACTCTTATGGGATCTCAGACCTACTGGTTTGGATTGCGGGACCACACCTATTATTCCTGGGAGCAGCTTGTCTACTACCGCAGGTACGCGCCGGGCAGCCCGCTTGAGGTGGCGATGGCGGAATTCGCCCCTGACCTGTTCGTTCTGGATGGGCACATGAGGCAGTTTCTTGTGGAGGGGAATGAGCGTGCGTTGTACTCCGGCCTGCTTACTCTGCCGCGCTCCGACCTGGAAGCGATCCTGGACAGTCGCGGAGTCTTGGTCGATGACTTCGACGGCGGAAGTTACGGCCGCGTCCAGATCTATCGTATGGATTGGTCCAGCCCGCGAACCAACCTCGACGCACCGCACACAAGTGCGAGCTCGAGCGGGGATCCCCTGGCCTCGGCCTCACCAAATGAGACGGAGAAGCGCGTGTGGGTAGCGAACGAGGATTAGGCCCGGCTGTCGGCGAGCGCCCCAGGGTGGGTGGGCGTTGCCTCGTGCCGCTGGCTGCTGCGGGGGTATTGTTGGCCTTCCTCCTGCGTGTCCTCTCCACGCACGACTGGGATCCCCTTGCCTTCGTCCTGCGCACTCCGCCCGACCTGCCCGCCGGGCAAACCTGGGGCATCGGCTACGATGGCCGCTTCGCCTATGCCATCGCGGCCAACCCGTGGGGCTCGACCGCGGATCTCGACCAACCTGAGCTACGTTACCAGCGCATCCTCTACCCGCTGGTGGTCAAGGTACTCTGCCTGGGGAACGCCGCGCTCGTTCCGTGGATGCTGCTGGCGGTCAATCTGGGCGCCTCCATCGCAGCCGCCGCGGCGCTCGCCCACCTGCTCGTCCGGCGTGGAGCCTCGCCCTGGCTGGCGCTGGTGCTCATCCTCTCGCTGGGTTTCCTTCTGGCACTGCGCATGGATCTGCTCGAGCCGATGGCGCTGGCCTTCTCGTTGTGGGCGTGGCACGCCCTTGAGCGCCGCCGTTTGGCACTCGGCGCCATGCTGCTCGCGCTGGGCGCCCTGGCCAAGGAGATCACGATCGTCTTCACGCTGAGCTGGGTGTTGGCGGCCTGGTTCGGCGGCAGGCGCCGGGCGGCGCTCGGTGTCCTGGTTACGGCAATGCTGCCCTTGGCCGCGTGGCTGCTCGCCGTGCGGGCATGGTTTGGCTCCTCGGCAGAGACGCTCGCCAAGACGCAGCTCGGGTGGTTGCCCTTTGCCGGGTTGCGCGACCTGGCCGACCCGGTCAGCCGGGGCGTCGTCATGATTTGGGTGATCGGGCCGGCCATTCTATTCGGGTACCTGGCCGCCCGCGACCTGGTGCGCGGGCTGCGCGAACCGCGCAGCGCCGACGCGTGGCTGGTGATCGGTTCCGCCGCGCTCATCTCGGTGCTGCCGCAGCCCTCGTGGGTCGATCCGCTGGCCATCATTCGCTTTGGGTTGGGGCTGGTGGCCGCCGTTCTGCTTTGGTCGGCATCCTCTCGGCCGCGCCTTCTGCCGTTGGCCACCGGCTTGTGGGCCTGGTCCGGCCTGCTGTTATTCGTCATCCCACGGATGGTCTGATGAACGCGAAGCGCATGCGCCTTACGCCGCTCGTCATCGCGGGGCTCTTCCTCGCAGGTCGCCTCGTGCTCCTGGCCGGCCTCCCGCTCGATGGGCTCATGGGTTACAGCGACCTGCACCATTTCTACGAGCTGGCGCGCCTCCCGGGGCTGGCGTTCATCCACTACTGGGTCGAGTTTCCGCCCGTGTTCCCCTTTTTGGCCAAGCTGCTATACCTGCTTTCATCCGGACGCGAGTCGACCTTCGCCACGATGGCCGCGATGGTTTTCTCGCTTGCGCTGGCCGCCAGCGTGTTCTTCTTTGCCAGGCTTGACCTGCTCGTGAACCAATGCGAGGCGCCTGGCGCGGCTACCTTCGTGTTCGTTGCCATCCTGGCAGGCATTCCGTACGGCTGGTGGTACTTCGATCCGCTGGCGCTGCTGGCCATGCTGTGGGGCGTCTGGCTGATCTTGAAGGATCGATCCGTCGCGGGCGGGCTTGTGCTGGGGCTTGGCGCGCTGGTGAAGTGGTTTCCGCTGCTGGCATTGGTCGTGGCGTGGCGCGGCCGGTCAATGAAGCGTGCGCTCGCGGCGATCGCCTCGGCCCTGGCGGTCATCCTCATCGTGTTGGGAGGGCTATACCTCATTGCTCCGGACATGACCGCCGCCTCACTGCGCTCGCAACTCAGCAAGGGCTCGTGGGAGACCGTGTGGGCGCTTGTGGACGGTAATTTGGGAACAGGCAACTTCGGACCGGAGAGTGAGCGCGCAGATCCGCAACTTGCCGCGCAACCCATGGGCAACCCGGCGCGCATCCCCTCATGGCTCACGCTCATCCCATTCGCGGGTCTTGGGCTCCTGGCCCTGGTGAAGATCCCACACGGCGGCGCGCGCGAGCAAGTGGCCTTCCTGGGAGTCACCTGGACGCTCTTCCTGCTGTGGTCGCCCGGGTGGAGTCCACAGTGGGTCCTATATCTCTTGCCGCTCATGTTGCTGGTGCTCCGATTGTCTCGTGGCGTGCTGCTATCGCTGGCGCTGGTCGTTGTCAGTCTGCTTGAGTGGCCGATCCTCCTCTCGCGCGGGGCTTTCGAGAGCCTGTATCTTACGGTGCCGGTGCGGACGGTATTGGTGGCGGCGATGGGCCTGCTGATGGCATTTCCCCGGCTGGGTGAACACCGTGCGCGCTCAGAAGGCTAGAGTGTCTGGCGCCACGGCATCTTTGCGCGTAGCCACCGCAATCACAGAGGCCGTATTGTGCTGGAATGCGGCATCTCGTTTGGCGGCGGGACCCAACCCGGAATTCGGGTCAGTAGGAGCAGTTTGAGCATGGTCTCGAAGCCCCAGGCGACCCGGGGCGGCATCTTGCGGGCGGCCTCTACCTGCCTTGCCCTCGTGGCGGGCGTGGCTATCCTCTTCGTGGCAAATCAGCGGTTCGTGGCCGCAAACCCAGGTGGCAACGATTTCCTGGTGCACTGGGTCGGGACGCGGGCTCTGCTCTTCGAGAAGGTCAGCCCCTACAGCGACACCGTGGCCACGAAGATACAGACCCTGGCTTACGGGCGGCCCGCGCAGCCGGGGGAGCACGAGCTGCGCGTCGCCTACCCGCTCTACTCCATCGTGTTGTTTGCGCCGTTCGCGATGGCGGCTGAATATCCGCTTGCCCGATCGCTGTGGATGACGGTGCTGGAGGTAGCTTTGCTCGGGGTGGCGCTTGCCGGCCTGCGCCTGGCGTGCTGGCGCCCGTCGCTGCCCGCGGCTGCGGCCTACTTGCTCTTTGGCGTCACCTGGTATCACGGGGTGCGCCCGTTGGTGAACGGCAATGCGGTGATCGTGGTCGCGCTGCTCATCGCGCTGGCTGTGCTTGCCCTCCGCGCAGGGCACGATGAATTGGCGGGTGCCTTGCTTGCCGTGTCGACGATCAAGCCTCAGGTTGTCGTCCTGCTTGTCCTCTTCGTCGGGGTGTGGGCGATTGCCTCACGGCGCTGGAGGCTCGTGATCGGCTTCGTGGGCACGCTGGCCGCGTTGCTTGTTCTCAGCCTGATCCTCTTGCCCAGTTGGCCTGCGGAATTCCTGCGCGAAGTGATCCGCTACCCTGCCTACAATCCGCCTGGCACGCTGGGCACAGCGCTTGAAACGATACTCCCCGGCATCGGCGCGCGGGTGGGGTGGGGTGTCACGCTTGTCTTGGGCGTGCTGCTGCTCGTCGAATGGCGCAGAGCTCTGGGCCAAGCGCCAGCGAAGTTCGAGTGGGCGGTCAATCTGACTCTGGCAGCGAGCTGCTGGATCGGGATCCAGACCGACCCAGGCAATTTCATCGTGCTGCTTGCTCCGCTCGCAGTGATTCTCGCCTCGACCGCGCACGCTGCGCGGCGGGGCGGCGAAGTGCTTGCCCTGGCCGTCCTGGTTGTGCTTCACGTGGGGCTGTGGATGGTTTTCGTATCGACGCTTGAGCGTGGTCCCCAGCCTATCCAGGGACCGGCAATGTTCATTCCGCTGCCGCTCGTTGTGCTGGCCGGGTTGTACGTCTATCGACGTCGGATGGTCGAGGTCATCGCGGTTGAGAATCGCTGACTGCTATCCCCGCCACGGGTTCACGGGCATGCAGCGATCCGCGGCAAGGGAAGGCCGCACTGCCTCGTGCGCCGATCGCGAGGGAGGTGGAGGATGAGAACGCCAGGGTCATGGATGGGCAGGTTGCTGGCCACAGCGAGCGCCGTCATCAGCGTCGTCGCGATGGCGCTCTGCCTCTTGCTCATCGGCACACGGCGAGCGGCCACCAATCAGGCGCGCGTCACCGAGGTTCTCACCAACGCCTTCGTCCGGTCGGGCCTTCTCACCGATCTGATTGCGCCGAATCTGGTCAAAGGGTTCGCCGGCGGTGAGCGAGCCTTCGCCTCGCTGAGCGAGGATGAAATGCGCAATATCCTGCGCACCCTCTTTCCCGCCGAATGGCAGGAAGCCCAGGCGCGCCAGTTGGCCGACCAGGCCTACGCTTTCCTCTTTGGGTCGGGGAACGCCAGCGGCCTTACCCTCTCGCTCGAAGAACCTCGGCGCCTGATCGTCGGTCCAGCGGGAGAGCGCGTGGCGCAGATCATGGTTCGATCCTGGCCGGCGTGCTCCACTGCGCAAATCAACGCACTCGACGGCGCATCCGAAATCGCGCCCGAGATGTTCGGCTGTGAGCCTCCCGAGCCCACGGCCTCGCGCGTGGTCAATGCTCTCACCGCTTCGCTTCGCCAACTGGCTCAGGCGGCTCCTCCTGCGTTCAACGTCGGCGGCGAACCGGGGTCGGGCGAGGCGTTGCGCGAAGTGCACGCGGTGCTCGAAGCACTTGCGTTATGGATGGTCCTCGCACTTTTCGTATCCGCCGCCGGGCTGATG
Organism: Chloroflexota bacterium; assembly: GCA_026389925.1. GTDB lineage: Bacteria > Chloroflexota > Anaerolineae > Anaerolineales > RBG-16-64-43 > RBG-16-64-43. The sequence goes on along the minus strand of JAPLGX010000034.1, from coordinate 1,005 downwards.
TTCGCGCTGGCTCTCGCCGCGCGTTCCCTCAAAGCAGTTATGCGCTGGACAGGAATCACGTGGATGAGCGGAGCCGCGTTGGCCATGCTCGTCGCCCTCGCTCTGCTCGCGGCTCGCAACCGGCTGCCCACAGGTTTCGCCAATGCGCCCACCGCGTTGCGCGAGGCCATGGCGGCCCTCGTCCGAGGTTTGGTCGGGTTGGCTATGGGCGCCACGTTCGTTGTCAGCGTGGTGGCGCTTCTGGTTGGAAGCGGGGTCACGGCCGTTTCCTTCGTGTGGCGAAGACCCGCCGGCCTTCAGGTGGCACGACAGACTGAGCGCCTTCCCGAGGGTGCGCCCGCTGCGAGGCCGCTCACGCGAGAGACGCGCGGTCCGCAGACCCTGCCCATGCCGGCTGCGCCGCAGGATAGCAGCGCCGCGCCGGAAGAGGGCGAGCGGCCAAAAGGCCTCTTCGGTTAGAGGTTGATGACTGGGATGGGGCGCCTAGCGGCGCCCCACGGTGTGTAAGAGGAGGAAGTTGGGGGGGCCGGGAACCGAAAGGGGCAGCCCGGCAATGAGCACCACCTGTTCCCCGGCGTGGATGGGCGAGGCGGCGATCATGGCCGCTTCGACGTGGGCCAGCATCTCCTCAAGCGTGTTCGCCTCCGGCACCAGATAGGGCACCACCCCCCACATCATTGCCAAGCGCGGGTAAGTGGCGGCCTCGGGTGTGAAAGCCAGGATCGGCGCTTGCGGGCGCTGCTTCGACATCAGGCGTGCGGCCCGGCCGGTACGGCTAAAGACCGCAATCGCAGCCACGTCGCGATCGACGCCCAATTCCTTGGCCGCATGCGCGATGGCCAACGCATCGTCTTGCGTTTCAATGGTCTCGGGGCCGTGCCAGCGGCCCCACTGGTCCAGATGTTGCTCGGCTTCCTCCAGGATGAGGGCCATGGTGCGCACCGCTTCGATTGGGTGCTGGCCTATCGCCGTCTCGCCTGAGAGCATCACCGCATCCGTGCCGTC
>JAPLGX010000390.1 GCA_026389925.1 Chloroflexota bacterium | reverse complement strand
TCCTGATGGATTGGATGAAGTTGGGTTGCGGAAGGCCCTGTTGGACGGCTACAACATCGAAATCGCAGGCGGCCTGGGTTCCTTCAAGGGTAAGGTCTGGCGGATCGGGCTGATGGGCTACTCCAGCCGGCCCGAGAACGTTGTCACACTCCTGGGGGCACTTGAGCGAATCTTGCCGAAGTAGCTCCAGCTTCAAGGCGCGAGCGCCTACGCCGAGCCGCCTGCAGCGCGGTCGTATTGGTCCAGACGCTGCTGGCCATCGGCGAACGTACCAAGGTCAGTTTGCCTTCTGTGCTTTGGCTGATGAGTGAAGTGGAGACTCGAGACAAGACCGAGGGAGGGCCGGAGCAAAGCGACTCTGGTTCACGGGTCGCGCTCATCGCAGGAGCAGCATGCTAGCGCTTCGAATGAAGGCCCGCGAAGGAGCTTGATTGGGGGATTCGAGCCCGAGAATCCTTGCTTAGAAGGTATGTGAGCTTCAAGCCGTCCGGCCTCCCATTGGAGGCCGGACGGTCTTGTTTCTGGCTGTGAGAGCGGGTGACGGGATTCGAACCCGCGAATCCTTGCTTGGGAATAGGGTGACTCTCAGATCACCCGCACCCCTTGCTTCTCCCTGGTTCTCTGCGATGACGCCGTCGCTGATTCGACGAATAAAGCGACTCACTGCTGATCGGTTTGCACGGTATGCAAGCGCTACCCGACCCCACTCTCCCCGTGTCATATCATCTACGGGTTGACCGCTGTTTGCGGCACTCGCTATTTCACCCGGCCAACTTGGAAGAAGAGTCTTCGGCCAAGCGCACTTGCCCATGCTACCTCATCGCAAGCCGCAAGGGAAGGGGATGCCAACTGTACGAGTCGCTGCACGCGTCAACGGAGCAACGATAGACTCTCCCTGTCACGTTGTTTCCAGTGGCGAAGTTGGGCGTGGCCCAGTCTGCCTCTCTTGGTTTCTCTCCAGATGCGATTGTCTCAATTCGGTACTCTGCGTTCAGCGTGGAGCAGTCCACAAAGGGGCAACCCCAGGGAGCCGGGCCAGGACTCGCCTGCCCTGGGTGGACAAAGTCCCGTTGTACTTCGGGAGGCTCGGGAATCTTGGAGCTCCCGGTCATGAGCATCGCTGCGGGGGAAGAGGCCTCAGCAACCACGTTCATGTTCCCGAGGCTGCCTGTTTTGTCGCGATGCTCGTACCCCCGAATGTCTTCGATTGCAAGATCCACAATCACGATCTGCCAGACTTGACTGCATGTCTACGGGGATGCTCCCCCGCGTCTCGGGACCTCCAATAAGAAATGCATTCCAGTATCTCGCGATTGAGGTTGATGATGCCGTCCGAGGAGGGCCGCGTTTGGGGGTGGTGGTAGAAGGTATCTGCACATGCTCCGGGGCAGGTTGGCCTTTCGGCTACTCAGGGCGACGGCCGAGAAGCGCGCCATCGCTTGCGCTTTTCGCGGGGTTGAACCAGAATACTCAGGTGCGGCACAGGCCAGGTTATGTGCTCGGCGGCCCCGGATTGGCTCTGGAGGGAGCTGGTCCAACCGGGTGGCACGACGGACGTCAGCTGTGTCGCTTTCCATCAATGGGGGCCTCCCGCTAGGCGGGATGCTGAAACCCGACAAGCGCACCGGACCCCTGGGTTTGGTCTTGTATTGCCCTTTGTATGGCGGTTTGAGAACCGCGCCGTGGCAGTGCCTGTAGGAGGGATTCTCTTGTCACTCGCCTGACTTGGTGAACGGGGGCGGCGGGTGGCGGATCCTGCCGAAGTGGGCCGGAAACTGGCGAAGAAGGTCGGGTCGACCAAGCCGGTGGTGACCCCGGGGTTCGCGGAGTCGATGGGTGTCCTTGCCAGCAAGCTTGTGCCCGAGACTATGGGGAAGTTCCTGAGTGCGAGAGCAGCCGCTGCGCGCGAGAGTGCATCCGCGCAGAGAACTGATGGCGCCTAACATCTATGAAAGCGCTGCCCTTGTCAAGACTCACTTACCGGAATCAGAAGTCACCTCGCTCCTAAAGGCAAATTGCCGATCTTGAACCAGGGTCCCCTGCCGATCAAGTCAGGCCGGTCTCGCCGGAAACATCTATCCCGCCTAGTCCGCAGGACAGGTTCGCCCTCTATCGGGCAAGAGTAGTATTCAGCAGGGGCGGCGCAATCAACCCTCGTTCCGAGGGTCAACTCCCGGATCTCTGAGGACCCATGTTAGGCAGGCGCCTGCCCCTGCTTGGACGAGGCCGCTGACTTGCTCCCTGCAGGCGGCCTGGCAACAGGCTCCCTGTAGGGCTCGTTCTTCTTG
>JAPLGX010000279.1 GCA_026389925.1 Chloroflexota bacterium | reverse complement strand
GTGCGTCGCGAGAAACTCTCGCGCGATCGGTTGCTGACCATCGGGTTCGACTGCCTGTCGACCTTCGCCGAAGACGACTATCTCGAGCGAGAGGCGCGGCAGGGCGGGGCGCAGCGCATGACGCAGGAGGCGCTCCAGTTTGCACGTCAAGGGGGCATTTTGGCCTATCGCAACCGGCGTGCATGCCAGGCGTGCCCGCAACCCGTGCCCAGCGAGGTGGATATCGTTCTCGGATTCCTTGGCATGCCCGTGCGCAAGTCCATCTTGGTGCTGGCCCGCGAAGAGGCCACCGCTGCCAGCCTCGGGCTGGCCGAACTGACCGACGGGCCTGCCTCGGATGCGCTGGTCGAAAGCCGGGCAGCCACGGTGGCTCAAGTTGTCGCCCGCAATCGCCGCACCGCCGAGCGGTTCATCCGAGCCCTCTCGGCCGATTTGCCCTCTGACGTCGAGGAGCTGATCGCTTTCTTCGACAAGTGCGAGCCGTGCCAGCAGTGTCTGGAGTCCTGCGCCATCTATGATGGCGAGCTGGTCGTGCTGAGCGAGCGCGACCTGGGGCGCGCGGCACGAGTCGGGCGCTGGCTGGCGGCGTGCGTGGGGTGCGGCATGTGCGAGCAGGCCTGCCCACGCGAGATGCCGCTGGCCGCACTGCACGACCGCCTGGCCACCCTTGTCCGGGGGGAGGTCGTCCACTAGAACGCCGGTTCGTCGCCCGGCGGAACGAGGAGAGCCTGTGCCTCAGAGAATTCAGACCGACCCGGTGCGTGTCGAGCGCGTGCTCAAGGTCGTCTTCTCGCAACCGCGGCCACCCGTGGCTCGCTGCCGTCTGCTGAGTTCGGGCTTTGGCCCGGCCTACATGCTCAAGGTCGAGACCGACCTTGCCGGCAGCCAGGCCTGCCTGGGCTGCGGCGGCTGCATGGATGCGTGTCCGGTGCTGGCCCGCGACCCGCGGCGGCGCGCACGCCTGGAGATGCGCACCTCCATGGCGCTGGAAACGCTGGTAGGCGAGGACTGTGACCGCTGCGGCAACTGTGTGCTCGCATGCCCGCAAGTCGACACGACCATCAAGCACTTCCTGGTGCAGACCCATTTAGCCGAAGGCATGGACCGCTTGCTCGCGCAATCTGCGACCGACGAGATGTTGGTCCTGGATATGTTCTTGGGGGAGTCGTGAGCGGGGTGGGAACGTGTGTGACCCCCGTTGTCGCGAATCATCGGGCGCGGCTCGCCTGACAGGGAGAGTGACATGCTGCAGATCCACATCATGGGCCAGGCCTACGATGTCCCCGAGGGGTTGACGATTCTCAAGGCGCTGGAATGGGCAGGGTTCCGTCTGACGCGCGGCGTGGGCTGCGGGGGAGGATTCTGCGGGGCGTGCGGCACGGTCTATCGTGTGCAAGGGGATTACCGGTTGCGCTATGCGCTGGCGTGCCAGACGGTGGTCGAGCCGGACATGGTCCTCGGTCAGATTCCCTTCTTCCCCGCGCAGCGTCCGAGCTATCGACTGGATGCACTTCAGGCCGGCGAAGCGACCCTGGCCGAAACCTTCCCCGAGATTCTGCGCTGCTTCGGATGCAACACGTGCACCAAGGCCTGCCCGCAGGAATTGGACGTGCTGGGCTACATGGCGGATGCGGTGCGCGGCGATCTGCGGGCGCTGGCCGATGCCTCCTTCGACTGCATCATGTGCGGACTGTGCGTGGCACGTTGCCCCGCCGAACTCGTGCCGCCCAATGTTGCGTTGCTCGGGCGGCGGTTGTACGGCCGATATCTGGCGCCGCGGGCTGAGCATCTGCGCCGCCGAGTGGACGAGATAGAAGCGGGAGCTTTCCGGCAGCAATTGACCGACCTCAAATCACTCTCGCGCGAGGAACTCAAGGCGCAGTACGAAGCACGCGAGATCGAGGCCTGAGGGGCGACACGCGGCCGAGTTCCCGCGACGCGGACGAATAGCATGGACTTTGAATT
>JAPLGX010000424.1 GCA_026389925.1 Chloroflexota bacterium | reverse complement strand
CGATCTCATCGCCGGAGCCGTGGAACATTCCGGCGTGCGCGCTTCATTGTGCTACGAAGTGACCGATCGCAACGGCGAGGTCGGCGCGCAGCAAGGCGTCGTAGAGAACGTGCGATTTGCCCGCCGGGCCAAGCCGTCGCGGCTGGCCTGTATGTTCGGGCTGCACGCCTCGTTGACCCTCAGTGATGCGACCCTTGGGAAGTGCCGAGCCGCGGCGCCGGCCGGCGTGGGCTTTCATGTGCACGTGGCGGAGCACGAGGTGGACGAGCGCGACAGCGTGGAGAAAAGCGGCCTGCGGGTGATCGAGCGATTCGAGAAACTGGGACTTCTGGGAGAGCGATCGCTGGCCGTGCACTGCGTGCACGTCGATGCCGCCGAGATGCAGGTTCTTTCCCGCACGCGTACCTGGGTTACCCACCAGCCTCGCTCCAACATGAACAACGGCGTGGGCGCCGCGCCAGTGGAGCAGCTGATTGCGGCTGGCGTGCGGGTGGGCCTGGGCAACGACGGATTCTCGAATGCCATGTGGGATGAGTGGAAAGCGACCTATCTCGTCCACAAGCTCGCTGCGCGCGACCCGCGACGGATGTCCGGCCACATGGTGGTTGAACTGGCCGCGTACAACAATGCCGACCTGGCCAGTCTGCACTTCGGCGCGCCGATCGGCCGCCTGGCCGAAGGCTGCGCCGCCGATCTCATCCTGGTCGATTACCAACCCACGACTCCCCTCACCGCCGACAATCTTCCGTGGCACATCCTTTTCGGGTTTGAAACCTCGATGGTCACGGCCACCATGGTAGAGGGGGCGTGGTTAATGCGCGATCGGCATGTGCTGACACTCAACGAAGCGCACATCACTCGCGACAGCCGCGAGCTGGCCCAGGCGCTGTGGAGCCGCATCGCCTGAGGCCCCGCTCCGCGCGCCACGCACAAGGAGGGGACCGTGCCTGAGCATCTGCTGATTACCATTGCCGTCATCGGAGGCACCGGTCCGGAGGGCACGGGCCTGGCACTGCGCTGGGCCCGCGCGGGCTACCGCGTGATTATCGGATCCCGCTTGGCCGACAAAGCCGCGGCGCATGCCCAGGCCCTCAGCGACCGGCTGGGTGGGCACGGGGTGCTCTCGGGCGTGGCCAATCTCGAGGCCGCGCGCGCCGGCGACCTGGTCGTGCTGACCGTGCCTTTCGAGGCCCATCGTGCAATGCTGGAGGAACTGCGTCCCGCGTTGACAGGCAAGGTCTTGGTCGATGTGACGGTGCCGCTCGTGCCGCCTCGGGTGACCGTGGTGCAGATGCCGCCCGCCGGATCGGCCGGCGCCGAGGCGCAGGCGGCGCTTGGCGCGGAGGTGAGTGTCGTGTCGGCGTTCCAAAACGTCTCCAAAGACCACCTGGCCGACGAAGATGAACCGATCGACTGCGATGTTCTGGTGTGCGGCAACAACCCGGCGGCGCGGGATCAAGTGCTCAAACTTGTCGAGGCGGCCGGCATGCGCGGATGGGATGCCGGTCCCATTCAGAATGCCGCCGTGGCGGAGGGATTGACCTCCATCTTGATCGGCATCAACAAGCAATACAGAGTCAGAGGCGCCGGGATCCGCATCGTGGGAGTGCCACGGTGAGCGATGCGCCACGCCTCTCGCTGACCGCGTTGCCGGGCATTCCCCTTATCGCAGTTGGGGCAGACCTGGTGGCGATCGCGATGGATGGCCTGGCGCGCGCTGCGCTCAGGCTGATCGACGGTGACGTGCTCATCTTTGCTCAGAAGATTGTCTCAAAGGCGGAAGGACGCCAGGTGGCGCTTTCGCGCGTTGTGCCTTCGCCGCGCGCCCAGGCCCTTGCCCATTATGCCGAGAAGGACCCGCGCTTCGTAGAGGTGGTGCTGCGCGAGAGCCGCGAGGTGCTGCGCATCCGACCCGGGCTGCTTGTGGTCGAGCATCGGCTGGGCTTCGTGTGTGCCAATGCCGGCGTCGACCGATCGAATGTCGCGCCGCACGACGCGGCGGAGGAGTGGGTGCTTCTGCTCCCGGAGAATCCGGATGCCTCGTGCGAGCGACTGCGCGTCTCTTTGCATGCGTGCAGCGGCGCCCGGGTGGGCGTGATCATCAACGACTCGCATGGACGGGCGTGGCGGAATGGGACGGTGGGCGTGGCCGTGGGAGTGGCCGGCCTGCCGGCCGTGCAGGACATGCGAGGCCACGCGGATCTGTTCGACTACACGCTGCAGGTGACCCAGATAGGCGCCGCCGATGAACTGGCCGCGGCCGCCTCGTTGCTCATGGGCCAGGCCGACGAAGGCCGGCCCATCATTCACGCGCGCGGTTTTCCCTATGCGTTGCGTGAAGCCGGCCTGGCGGAATTGCTGCGCCCGAGGGAAGTTGACGCCTTCCGCTAGCTTCGGGCATGCGCTTCGCGGCGCAGGAGCCTATTGGTGAAAGGGATACCGCCCGGTTTCGAGGATCTGTTGCGCGAAGAAACGCGCGCGTACGCCTACTTGGCGACGCTCATGCCCGACGGGTCGCCCCAGGTGACTCCGGTGTGGTTCAGCGTCGAAGAGGAGCACATCCTGGCCAACACGGCCAAGGGGAGGATCAAGGACCGCAACATGCGCGAGCGTTCGCAGGTGGCCCTCGTCATTGCCGACCCGCGCAATCCATATCGCTACCTCCAAGTCCGGGGTCGTGTGGTCGGTATTCGTGAGGGCGAGCAGCGGCGTCACTTCGCGGCCCTCGATCAGAAGTACACCGGTGGGCCTTCGCGCGGTACGCGCCCTGCCCACGAGGTGAGGGTCGTCCACACGATCCAGCCCGAGAGGATCTCGGCAGACAAATGAGCGCCGATTCGAATTGGCTTGCCGAAGTCATGCGCTCGCGTCGATCGGTGCGCCACTTCCGGCGCGAGCCCGTCTCACGCGCGACGATCGAACGCCTGATTGAGGCGGCGCGTTGGGCGCCCTCAGCCCACAACGCGCAGCCGTGGCGCTTCGTGGTGCTCGAAGATGAGCCACGGCGCCGCGACTTGGCGCGCGCGATGGCCAGCCGATTCCAGACGGATCTGCAAGCCGACGGCATGCCCGTGGACAAGGCCCTCACGCGTGCCGCGCGAGCTCAGGCGCGCTTGAGCGAGGCGCCGGCGGTTGTTCTCGTTTGCCTCACCCTGCAGGATGCCCAGGTCTACCCCGACGCGCCGCGCGCCGCCGCCGAACATCAGATGGCGGTTGAGAGCACGGCCCTCGCCGTTGAGAACCTGCTTCTGTCTGCGCACGAGGCAGGGCTGGGAGCCTGTTGGTTGTGCAGCCCGCTCTTTTGCCCCGAGATCGTCGTTCGCGAATTGAATCTTCCCCGCGACTGGGAGCCTCAGGCCTTCATTCTTCTCGGCGTCCCAGAACGCTCCCCGTCCGCACCCGAGCGCCGGCCGCTGGCCGATATCCTCGTGTGGCGGTAGACGCTGCCGGTCCCAGGACTCGCCCCCACGCCATGGCCGAAACCTCGCAGGAGAGACGAACGCACAGAACGCCGTTTACGCGGGTCGTCGCGTTGGCTGGAGGGGTTGGCGGAGCGCGCCTCGCGCAAGGCCTGGCACAGTGCTTGGCCGACAAGGCCCTGACCGTCGTCGTCAATACAGCCGACGATTTCGAATGGCTCGGTCTCACCATTTGCCCGGATCTCGACACGGTGCTCTACACGCTGGCTGGCGTGGAGAACCGTAAGCAAGGCTGGGGCAGGGCACACGACACCGTGCACGCCCTGGCGGCGCTCGGCCAATTGGGCGGGCCGACGTGGTTTCGCATTGGCGATCGCGATCTGGCGACTCACTTGCGGCGTTCCGAATTGCTGTGGAAGGGGCACCCGCTGACCGAGGTGACGCGCGTGCTGGCGGAGGCGTTGGGCGTCGGGCCGCGCGTTTTGCCGATGAGCGATGACGAGTTGCGCACGCGCGTTGTCACCGCGGAAGGCGAGTTGGACTTTCAGGACTACTTTGTGAAGCGGGCGTGCGAGCCGCGCGTGGTCGGCTTCCGCTTCGAGGGCGCGGAGACGGCGCAGGCGTCACAGGGCGTGCTGGAGGCACTCGCGGAAGCGGAACTGGTCGTCGTGTGCCCCTCCAACCCATATGTCAGCCTCGATCCGATCCTCGGCTTGCCTGGGGTTGGCGAGCGAGTTCGAAACCGACCGGCGCTGGCGGTCAGCCCGATCATCGGGGGCGCCGCAGTGAAAGGTCCGGCGGCCAAGATGATGCGCGAGTTGGGCCGCGAACCGAGCGCCCGCGAGATCGCTCGCCACTATGCTGGCACGGTGCGCGGCTTGGTCATCGACACAGCCGATACGGGCGATACCCTCGAGATCGAGGCCCTGGGCCTGCGTGTTCGCGCGGCGCCGTCGCTCATGCGCGGGCCGCGCGGAAGGGCAGCGCTCGCCCAGGTGGTGCTCGACTTCGGGCGGGAACTGGCCGGCGGATAGCATGGCGACGTGGGCGATCGTCCCGGTCAAGCCGCTCAGCCTCGCCAAGTCGCGCTTGGCGCAAGTCCTCTCCGACGCCGCACGCGAGGACCTGGTGCAGCGGATGCTCGAGCACACCCTGCAGATCTTGCGAGGGTGCCAGCCGCCGCTCGAGGGCACCGTCGTCGTGTCGAGTGATGCGCGCGTGCTGTCAATCGCACGGCAGCACGCGGCTGTTCCTTTGGCGGAGACTGGGCGCGATGGACTCAACGCGGCCCTGGTTCAGGCAATCCACGAGGCCGAACGCCGCCGTGCACAGGGCATTCTTATTGTCCCCGCGGATTTGCCGAGGTTGAGTGCCGAGGCGCTCAGAGATGTCCTCGAGCAGTTGCCTGCGGCGCCGGGCGTTGTCGTTGCGCCCGACCAGCGCGAGGAAGGCACGAATGCGCTTGCTCTGCGGCCGTGCGGCGTGCTCGAACCGGCCTTCGGGCCGGGCTCCTTCCGGCGTCACTGCGCCGAGGGCCGCAAAAGAAACGCGCACATCGTCGTCGTCCGCAGTGCGGCGCTGGCATTGGATGTGGACACGCCGGAGGACCTGGAGCAGGCCAGAGACATCTTGTCGTGACGGCTCAGCTTGGGTAAACTGCACTCAGGCACGCGGCAGCCAAATCGTTCAGCAGCGCGGAAGGCACCCACCCTCGGAGGAGGACCGGCCATGGCCAAGCAGCGAGTGGCGCTTTACCTGCAAGACGCACATGACTTGCGCGAGGGCTTGTCGGTTTGTCAGTATGCCGAGGCCAGAGGGTTCGAGGCCGTGTGGCAGGCCGAATCGCGGCTCGTGCGGGATGCGATCGTCCCCATGGCGGCCTATGCCGCCGTCACCACGCGCCTCAAGGTTGGATCCGGGGTGATCAACAACTGGACGCGCAACATCGGGCTGTTGGCCGCGACGTTCCTCACCCTCGACGACCTGGCTCCCAACCGTATCCTGTGCGGGATTGGCGCCTGGTGGGATCCGCTGGCGCGGAATGTCGGCATTGAACGGCGGAAGCCCCTGGTGGCGATGCGCGAAACGGTCGAGGTGTTACGCCGCCTGCTGCGCATGGAACGCGTGACGTTCCATGGCGAGTTTCACAACGTGGAGGGCATCGAACTCGACGTCGTTCACGGGCGGCGGGAGCCGCGGCATGTGCCCATCTATATCGGCGCGACGGGCGAGCAGATGATGGAATTGACCGGTGAGATCGCCGACGGAGTGCTGCTCAACTATTGTGTGCCGCCAGAGTACAACGATCGCGCCATGGAACTGTTGGCCAGGGGCGCGGCGAAGGTTGGCCGGGCGGTCAGCGACATCGACCGGCCGCAGCTGGTTGTGTGCTCGGTGGACCGCGATCGAGAACACGCGTTCGATACAACGCGCGGACTGCTCACCCAGTATCTCGCTCAACAGCCTCACATTGCCAAGGCCTCGGGCGTGGCGGAGAGCGTCGTGCACCAGATCCAGTCCATCTTGGGTTGGCCGGCGACGCACGAGCAGATCGAGCGCGCCAAACACCTGGTGCCCGACCAGTTGATCGAACGCATCACGGCCTCGGGCACGCCGGACGAGGCACGCGCCAAGGTGGAGGAATACCGGAAGCGCGGCTGTACCTGTCCGGTGCTTTACGCGGTGGGCGGCGACGTCCGTCTGCTCATCGACACCTTTGCCCAGAACTAGGGAGGCGGGTCGACCCTTGCGCAAGCAGCCGAACTCGCGCATGTGTTTTGTGTGCGGCATGGAGAATCCAGCCGGGCTCAAGTTGAGCTTTTACGAATCGGGGCCGGGCGAGGCGCAGGCGCGGTGGGTTGCGCCGGACCACTTTCAGGGCTACCCGGGAGTCGTGCACGGCGGTATTGTCGCCTCGCTGCTGGATGAGGTCGCCGGGCGGGCGGTGATGGGCGGTGAGAAGCCGCGCTTCATGGTCACCGTCACCATGGAAGTCAAATACCGCAAGCCGGTCCCGTTGGGGGCGGACCTGCGCCTGAGTGGGCGGGTGATCAAGGATCGCGGACGGCTGGCGCAAGTCCATGCGCAGCTCACGCTGAGCGACGGTTCCGTCGCTGCAGAAGCGAACGTGCTTCTGGCCCATTCGCCGCATTCGGAGAGCGACCTCTCCGAGGCCGATCGCTTGGGATGGAGGGTCTACCCGGATGACCGACCCGACGATTGAGGTGGTCAAGCCTTCGACAATGCGCGAGGCGTTGCGCATCCTGGCGCGCCCCTCCCCGCGTGCGCTGCCTCTTGGCGGCGGCACCCATCTGGCTCTTCACCCTGCGGCGGCCAAAGTGCTGGTCGATCTCTCGGGGTTGGCGTTGGCCGGCATTCGCGTGAAGGGCGGGCGCTGTGAGGCGGGCGCGATGACGACGCTGGCCCAAATCGCCTCCAGCTCGCGCCTTCCAGCGGCCTTGCGCACCGCCGTTCGGCGCGAAACCAATCGCAACCTGCGTCAGCAAGCAACACTTGGCGGAGCGCTGGCTGTCCGTGAACCTGGACCGCTGCTCGCCTGCCTGCTCGCGCTCGGCGCGGAGGTGGCTCTCGAACCCGAGAAGGTCGGCGAAGGACTCGACCGATGGCTGCGCCGGAAGGTCACCGGGCGCCGGTCTGTTCAATTGATAACCGGGGTCTCATGGGATTCGAAGCCATCGCTGGCCTGTGCAGATGTAGCCCGATCCCCGATGGATCGGCCTATCGTGTTCGCTGCCGCCGCAGCCATGGTTGAGGGCGGGCGGCTTAGCAGCGTGCGGGTCGTCCTCACGGGCGCCGGGCAGCCGCTTGTGCCGCAGATGAAGGCGGCGCGGATTCTGGAGGGGGCCTCGGCTGTCGATATTGGGGATCGGATGATGGCTGCTGCGGGCATGCTGGCCGTGGATTGGGTCGACGACATCCGGGGGACGGCCGAGTACCGCGCAGCGGTGGCGCCTGTTCTCGTCCGCCGCGCGCTTGCACAACTTCTGTCGGCGGGCGCGTGACATCGGCGGATTTCGATATGTTCGGGGCTGCTCCCCGGATTTGAGGGTGCGATGAAGATCAGCCTGACGATTAACGGGCGTGCGGTCGAGGCGGAAGTCGATGGCAGCACCTCGTTGCTGCATGCCTTGCGTGCGGCCGGGTTCTGGAGTGTGAAGCACGGCTGCGAGACGGGCGACTGCGGCGCGTGTGCTGTGCTTCTGGATGGGCGGCTGGTCAACTCATGTGCGCTGCTCGCGGTGCAAGCCGACGGCAAGCACATTCTCACCACCGAAGGGTTGGGCAACCTGGCCGTGCAAGGCTGGAAGTCGACGCCCGGCTTGCACCCGCTGCAGGAGGCCTTCGTCGAAGTCGGGGCCATCCAATGCGGCTATTGCACGCCGGCGATGCTCCTGGCCGCGAAGGAATTGCTCGACGCCAAAGGCTATGCCCCAGGCGGAGCGCCGCAGCCGCTGGGCGAGCAGCAGGTGCGCGAGGCGCTCTCGGGTGTCTTGTGCCGCTGCACCGGATATGTCAAGCCGGTGCAGGCGGTGTTGCGTGCTGCGGCGCGCATGCGCGGCGAAGAACCGCCGCCGCTCGAGGCGCGACCTATTCCGGTGGATATTGCCCGGCAGTGGGAGGCCGCGCGGGGCTCACGTCCGGGGAGTGCGGCAGGCGGCGCGCCCGGGGCGCAGCCGGTGTTGACTCAACCATTGCTTACGCTGCGGGTCACGCCGCAGGCGGCCGCGTATCAGGTGGTGGGTCAAGCGGTGCCCAAGGTGGACGGCCTCAAACTCGTCCAGGGCAAACCGGCCTTTGCCGACGACATCGAGTTGCGCGGCATGCTGGTCGCCAAGGTGCTCTACAGCCCGGTGGCCCATGCGCGCATCAAGCGCATCGAGGTCGACCGCGCGCGCCGGTTGCCGGGCGTCGCGGCGGTGCTCACTTACAAGGACATACCCCGGGTGGTCTATTCGACGGCCGGCCAGTCGGACCCGATTCCTGGGCCGCTCGACACGTTTTCGCTCGATTCCAAAGTCCGCTACGTCGGGGACCGCGTCGCGTTCGTCGCCGCCGAGAGCGAGGCGATTGCGCGCGAAGCATTGCGGCTGATCGAGGTGGAGTACGAGGAGCTGCCGGCCGTCCTCGATCCGCGTCGAGCGATGACGCCGGGCGCCGCGCGTCTTCACGATGAACCCGAGTTCGTCAACTTCGGGGAATCAGATCCGTCACGCAATCTCGCGGCGCACCTGGACATCCGTATCGGCGACCCCGACAAGGGCTTTGCCGAGGCTGAGCGGATCTTTGAAGCTGAGTACCTGGTCCCTAAGGTGCAGCAGGCCTCGATCGAGCCGCATGCCGTGGTCACCTATTGGGACGAGGACGATCGGCTGGTGATCCGCACCTCGACCCAGGTGCCGTTCCATGTGCGGCGCATCCTGGCCCCGGTGCTCAACCTTCCGCCCAAGCGCATCCGGGTCATCAAACCCCGCATCGGCGGAGGCTTTGGCGGCAAGCAGGAAGTCCTCATCGAGGATGTGGCGGCGCATCTGACGATTGCCACCGGCCGGCCGGTTCGCTTCGAGTACACCCGCGAGGAGGAATTCGTTTCCTCGCGCTCGCGACATCCGATGCGCGTGCGCATGCGCACCGGCGTGACGCGCAATGGCAGCATCACGGCGAATGAGATGTACGTCATCTCCGACACCGGGGCCTATGGCTGCCACGGACTGACCGTCACCGGAAATACCGGGCACAAGGCCATGGCGCTCTACGTGGGCGATGGGGCCTACCGCCAATCGCCCAACATCCATTTCTCTGCGGACGTGGTCTACACCAACACGGCCCCCTCGGGAGCCTTTCGCGGCTACGGCGTCCCGCAGGGCTTCTTCCCGGTGGAAGTCCACATGGAACGCATCGCGCATGCGCTGGGCATGGACCCGCTCGCGTTCCGCCTCAAGAATGCCCTGCGCGCCGGCGAACTGCATCCCTTCTCACTCGCCTGGTCGGAGGGCCGCGAGCCGCGCCCCGGTCTTTCAACCTGCTGGTAGGCGCCACCGACCTGGGCACCGGGTCCGACACCGTGCTGGCGCAGATGGCGGCCGAAGTCCTTGGCTGTTCGGTCGAGGACGTGATCGTCTACTCTTCCGACACGGACTTCACTCCCTTCGACAAGGGCGCCTACGCGTCGTCGACGACGTACGTTTCTGGCGCGGCAGTGGTCAAGGCCGCCCAGCAGGTGGCCGATCAGATTCGAGAGGTGGCGAGGGAGGCCTGGAGCGAAAAAGGGACGCCCGTCGCGCCCAAGGACATCCGTTTGGAGCAGGGCATGGCCATCGCGCCGGACGGGCGGCGTCTAACGCTCGCGCACATCGCGCTGCGCTCGCTGCATCACACGAACCAGCGCCAAATCATGGCCGTGGCTTCGTTCATGTCGCCCGTTTCGCCGCCGCCCTTCGCAGCCCAATTCGCCGAGGTTGTGGTCGATA
>JAPLGX010000486.1 GCA_026389925.1 Chloroflexota bacterium | reverse complement strand
GTGTCGGGCATGTCGAAGTTGATCACGTGGGCGATGTCGGCCACGTCGATGCCGCGCGAGGCGACGTCGGTGGCGACGAGGATGTCGTACTGATCGCCGCGGAAACCGTCGATGGCGTTCTGCCGGCGGTTCTGGGTCATGTTGCCCTGCAGCGCCTGTACGCGGTAGCCCTGCTTGTCCAGGTCCTTCGCCAGGCCGCGCGCCCGATGCTTGGTGCGGGTGAAGATCAGCGCCCGCCCGCTGGCACGCCGCTCGAGCATGGCCAGCAGTAGCTGCTTTTTGAGTCCGGCGGCGACCGGGTAGAGGGCATGGGACACCGTCTTGGGCGGCGCGATCACCCCGATCTGAATGGGGACCGGATCGCGCAGGATGCTGTCCGCCAGCCGGCGGATGTCATCAGGCATCGTGGCCGCGAAGAACAACGTCTGCCGCCGAGTCGGCACCAGTTTAAGGATGCGACGGATGTCTGGCAGGAAGCCCATGTCGCACATGCGGTCGGCCTCATCCAGCACCAGCACCTCGACCCGCGACAGGTCGATGCTGCCCTCGGAGGCCAGGTCGAGCAGGCGTCCGGGGCAGGCGACGACGACGCCGGCGCCGCGGCGCAGCGCCTCAACCTGCGGCCGCTTGCCCACGCCGCCGTAGATCGAGGCGCTGCGCACGTCCGTGCGGGCGCCAAATTGCCGGGTGGCCTGGTGGATCTGTTCCGCCAGCTCGCGGGTGGGGGCCAGGATCAGCGCGCGCACGCCGTGTCCCGGATGGGTGGTCAGGTGCTGCAGGATCGGCAGCATAAAGGCGGCCGTCTTACCGGTGCCGGTCTGGGCGATGCCGATCAGATCGCGCCCGGACAGGATGGGTGGGATGGCTTGCTGTTGGATGGGGGTGGGCGCCGAATAGCCCGCCGATTGGATGCCGGCGCGGATGCGCGCATCCAGAGGGAAACGATCGAAACTCACAACAATGCTCCTTGGCTGAGTTGAGCCAAGTCGCACGCTTAGCCCTACATCAACAAAAATCGGCAGCCCTATGCTGCCAATCATAGAGGAAATCGGACCGGGGCCTACTTGTCCGCGATCACAAGGGACAACTGTACCTTACCTTGCCCTAGAAGTCCAGCCCCGGGAATCGAATGGGGAGATTGCCATACGTCTCGAGAGGCTTGTGCGGGCCGCCCACGCACCATATCAATCGCAATCGGCCGAGGGGTTGACCTAAGAGCACGGGGACACGAAGACGTCGACTCTCATACGCCTGAAATCACTCACTGTCGGAGGAACGACCGAACGGCGAGATTGTCTGGTGAGGTGGAGGGATGCCTGCCACAGAGATGCGACTGCTGAGCGGAGGAGTCGGATAGGCAGCTTGGTAAAAGAAGACGTGGGTATTGACTTCTTCGCGGATTGGCAGAATCCAATCAAGAAATGATACTGCGCGTCCGATCCAAGTCCATCTTCCGACGGGTTGGCTGGCGGCTGATCGATTCCACCGGCATCACGTCGACCACCTCGTATGCCCGCGACCCCAACCCGAGCGCTTCGCCGTAGTCGAGGACTTTGTGCGGATCCTTGAGCGGCCCGTGCAGTTGTTGGAACGGATGGCCCCGGCGGTCGTGGATCTCGAGCGAGGTAGGCAGGTTCTCTTCGATCAGCCGGAGGTCCGCAGTGAGGTCGAGGGTTGACTGTTCGAGCGCTAGGATGTCATCCGCGCCGAGGAGGCCCACGTCGGGCAAGATTGCGAGTGTAGTGAACCCGAAGCAGTCACACATCGGCGTCATGTTGGTGAGCAGGCTGAGGTGAACGGCCTTTCCGGGGGCGAAGGTTGAGAGCGTGATGGCTGTGCTAATGGCGCACGCTTCCTGAAAGGCGTGGAAATTAACCGGGTCAATGCGCAAGCTGCCGGCTGGCGCCACCCTCAAGCAGCGCCGGCACTGGTTGCATTGCTCAATGTGCAGGTGCAATTCGCCGGGCCGCTGCTTGTCCTCGACCAGCGCCAGGTGCGGGCACGACTCGGCGACTCGCTTACGCACTTCGGGATCCGGGCACTTCTCGCTGAACCAATAGCGGTCGAAGTGGCAGGAGTCGTGCATTGCACTGCGTGTCTCACCCACCATGCAGCCGAGGGCCAGGTTCTTGATTGCGCCGCCGAATCCGCACGAGGGGTGCCCCTTGACATGGGCGAAGTTGACCAGGAAGCTGGCATCTTCGATCAGCCCGGCCACCTTCCATTCGCGGATGTTCTTGTAGGGGCGTTCGTGAGCATAGAAGTACTTGTCCTGTGGGCCACCCGCCGGGTACACGGGGCAGCCGATGATCTGCGGGCTGTACCCGCGCTGTTCCGCTCCCTCCACATCCCAGGTCACGTCGGCCACAAAGGGCTTGCCTCCGCCGTCCTTCACGGCCTGCACGACCTTGCGCACGAAGACCGGGGGGATGGTGGAGTAGTTGAGGTTGTTCCCGGTGTGCATCTTGATCACGACCGTTTCGTCCTTCACCCGGTCGCGCAAATGAAGGCGGTCCAGGATGAGATCGAGTTTGGCGGGGAGAGTCTCGGATGCTTCGAGCCGCGTCTGGTGTGCGGAACCGAAGTAGACTAGGCCAGTCATATGCTTCTCACCTCGACCGAAGAGAATATCCAGCGTTGCCGTGGGTGTTGGTCAGTCGGCCCACCCGCAGGCCAGTAGTGAATGGGCCGATTCTACCAAGTGCCCCAATGTCCAGACGTCCATTTCGGCCTGGGCTTGCCACGTACTCCCTCCAGGCTCTCAACCGCTGAGACGGGCAGAACAACTCCGGTTGCAAGTTGTCCGAGTCTTTCCCTGGGTTATCCCGATCCAATCCAAACATGGTGCTCCGAGATTGCTTTGAATCCCAGATACTTGCGGTTGAGCAAAGTCGGCATACATGGATGATTTCCATCCATCGTCAGGCTCCCTCTGGACGGATGAGTGGGCGGAGGGGGTTCTTGGTGAGCGAAGCTCCAGAGACAACAGTGCTGAGCACACGCACAGGATGTCCAGGTCGGCCAAAGAAGACACGAAGAATGGACCTTGGAGGGACACTCAAGACCGATTCGTGAAGTGTGTTGCAGGTGCGAAGGGGCTTCTGTCGGGCGGATGAGGTTTTCGGCCAGGACAGCCGTCGGTGACTCGACAGACAAAGCGACCCAGTTCTGTTCGAGTTGCACGCAGCGCACTTGCCCGCCCGTCTATCCCTCCGTCACGCCCGATTCTCTGTGACGCTTCGCATCTCGGCTCCGATGACCATGTTCGCGCATGCACAGCCCCTCCGGTTCCTGCTTGACAGAAGCCCGTTTGTGATTGTATAGTGAGTGTCAACGATTGCTTCTGCTTGATTGCGCATGTTTTCAGGCAAGGCCGTCATGGATGGAGAGACGAACCTCTCGAACATCGAACGTCAGGAAGAGATCCTGCGACGCCTCGACG
>JAPLGX010000492.1 GCA_026389925.1 Chloroflexota bacterium | reverse complement strand
GCGAACCGGAGCGCGTCGCGCTCCGAATCAAACGGCAGGAACCACGCATGCGGCGCTTCCGTGTTGCGGCTCGCGACACGCACGTCCTCCCACTCTTCGAGGGCCGCCAGCTGACCACTCGTTCTCCCGACCGGAGCCGCGAGCGTCGCCAGCACCGCTGTAGCGAGACAGAGGCGGCTGTGAAGCGCTGTCATCGGAGCCCTCAGCCTTTGAGCTTGGGGAACTCGGTCACGCGAATGTTCGTGCAGCCGTACGGGATGAGCGTCAGTGTCTCGTCCGGCTGATCGGTCACGATCCTCGAGGGATCGGCCCACGCCGCGTCGGCCGGTGACAGCTCGCCGGCCCACCCGTTCACGAGCTTCCAGGCCGGAACGCGCGGACTGTGGAGCCTGGCTTTTAGCCCCGATGGCGGGCGCCTGGTGGCCGGCGGGTGGGAGCAGATTCTTGTTCTCTCGTTCCCCGAAGGGCACGTGGAGAAGTTGATCGACACCGGGCCGGGGCCGGTCTATGGATTGGCGTTCAGCCCGAATGGTGAATTGCTCGTCTCGAGTGCGGGTGACCAGACGGCGCGGGTGTGGAGCGGGTTCGATTGGACGCTGCGCGCCACGCTGTTCGGCCATGCGGCCTTCATTCATAGTCTGGCCTTCTCCCCCGACGGCACCGTGCTTGTGACGGGAGCCTCCGACGGGGTGCTCAAGTTGTGGGACACGCGCGAGTTCGCGGTGATCAACACGCTCCAGGGCGGGTCGGCCGCAGTGAACTCGGTGGCGCTTTCGCCCGATGGGCGGGTGTTGGCGGCAGGGTCGTCCGACACGCTCGTACGTCTGTGGGAAGTGCCCAACGGCCGGGTGTTGGCGACCCTTTACGGCCACTTCAGCGAAGTCAAGGCGGTCGCCTTCTCGCCCGACGGGCGAATGTTGGCGTCCGGCGGTTGGGACGACACGCTTCGCTTATGGATGGTGCGCTAGCCACCTCGCTGTGCGCCATTGCGAGGGGGACTGCACCTGGGCTATGATAGACAGGATGAAGGAAAGCGGGGTGACGGAGACAGGCATGTGGAAGGAGTACCTCAGCCCCGTCTCGTCCGATGAGGCGGTCGCAGCCTTGAATCGGTACCAGGCCCGGGCACGCATTGTGGCCGGCGCGACCGACCTTATGCTTGAGCTCGAGCGCGGCGTGCGCACCGGAGTGGACGTGCTGATCGACGTGACCCGCGTCCCAGGGCTCGACCGCATCCAGCGTTTGGACGGAGAAACGCTCGAAATCGGGCCGCTGGTCACACACAACGCATGTGTGGCTTCGAAGCTGCTCCAGGAGCAAGCCTGGCCGCTGCCCCGCGCGTGCTATGAGGTGGGTGCACCCCAAATTCGCAATCGCGGGACGATCGCCGGCAATCTGATCACGGCCTCACCCGCCAACGATACCATCACGGCGCTGATGGTCCTGGAGGCGGAAGTTCGGCTTCTCTCGGCGCGCGGCGAGCGAGTGGTGAGGCTGGCCGATTTCTACCAGGGCGTGCGCCGGACGGTGATGGCGCCCGATGAGCTGTTGGTCGGCATCCGCTTGCGCGCCTTGCGCCCGGGCGAACGCGGCAGCTTCCTCAAGCACGCCTTGCGCGCCGCCCAAGCCATCTCGATCGTGAATGCCGCCTGCGTCGTGGAATGCGACGGCCGGGGGCGTGTGCTCTCAGCCCGCATCGCTCTCGGCGCAGTCGCGCCGGTTGTGATGCGCGCCCCACGCGCCGAGGCCGCCCTCCAGGGCCAGCTATTGGAGGAGGCCGTGGTGCGCCATGCTGCCGAGATCGCGGCCGACGAGGCCCGTCCGATCGACGACGTGCGCGGATCGGCGCGCTTTCGCCGCGCCATGGTGGTTCACGCGGTGGCACAGGTATTGCGTGACGCGGCTCACGGGAGCCCGACGGCGCAATTGCCTGCCTCGCCGCCGCTCTTGTGGGGCAGCGCCCGGCCGATGGGCGGCCGGTTGGAGCGGACGGAACACCATCAGGCCGCCGAGCCTATCCGCACCCGCGTGAACGGCCGCGAGTTCGTCGTGACGGGCGCGAATCAGAAGAGCTTGCTGCGCATGTTGCGCGAAGATCTTGAGATGATTGGCACCAAGGAAGGGTGCGCGGAGGGGGAATGCGGCGCATGCACCGTCTTCCTGGATGGTGTGGCGGTGATGGCCTGCCTGGTCCCGGCCCCGCGCGCGCATCGGGCAGAGGTCGTGA
>JAPLGX010000511.1 GCA_026389925.1 Chloroflexota bacterium | reverse complement strand
GTTGACGTCTCCGCCCAGTCCCTCTTCACCGAGGCCGTTGCCTGTCACCTCGCCGGCGATGCCGCCGCCGCCACGTCCCTCTACCGGAAGGCGCTGGCACGCGATCCGAACCTTGCCGAGGCCTGCAACAATCTTGCGACTCTCCTCGCCCAGAGCGGCGATGAGCGCGAGGCCGAGGGCCTGCTGCAACGCGCGGTAGCGCTGCAGCCCGACTACGGCGAGGCGCACAACAACCTCGGAATTCTCTGGTCCGCGCGGGGTGACCATCCGCGTGCTCTCCCCGCCTTCGAGCGCGCGGTCGCTCTCGAAGGCACTCGCCCACAGTGGCTCAGGAATCTCGGCGACGCGTACATCGAGCACTTTCGGTACATCGCTGCCCTGGCCGCGTACGATTGTGCCCTCGCCATCGATCCTGGCGACGTCGAGTGCTGGTCCGTTCGCGGCTTCGCGCTGCGTGGGCTGCGGCGCCCCGACGAAGCGATCGCGTCCTTCCAGCGCGCGCTCGCCATTGCTCCGTCACACGTCGACTCGTTGAGCAGACTCGCTATCGTCCTCAAGGAGCAGAAGCGGCTCGACGAAGCGGTGGTGGCCATGACCAAAGCCACCGAGATCGACCCAGCCAACGTGCGCCTGTTGGCCAACTTCGCCGCCATCTACGAGGCCAAAGGCGAGTGCGCGCGAGTGCGCGAGCTCGCCGCGCGCGCCGTGGAGATCGACCCCGCATATCCCGAGGCCTACAACGTCCTGGCATACAGAGAATGGGAGGAGGGGCGCTACGACGCGGCGCTCGCCCTCTACCAGAAGGTCCTCGCGCTCGACCCCGGCGACCGCACCGCCAACTTCAGCCTCGGCCTCATCTGGCTCCTGCAGGGCGACTACGACCGCGGCTGGAAGCAGTTCGAGTGGCGCAAGCGATTCGATTCCGTCGTCTTCGACCACGGTGAATATGGAGACGCCGAGTGGACCGGCGAGTCACTCGAGGGACGCGACATCCTCTTGCACAGCGAGCAAGGGATTGGCGACGCCATCCAGTTCATCCGCTACGCCCCGGACCTCAAGGCGCTCGGCGCCCGGCGCGTGTACCTCGAATGCCCCGATCCCATCGCCCCGCTTCTCACCGGCGTGCGCGGGGTAGACGCGGTCGTGGCTCGTGGGACGCGGCTTCCTTCGTACGATGTGCATGCCAATCTGATGAGCCTTCCCGGGCTCCTTGGGACAACGCTGGAGACCATTCCCACAGAGGTTCCGTACATCCCGGTGGAACCGCGCACCGCGCGGGCAATGGTGAACGCGCCTGAGGGGACGCTGACGGTCGGCATCGTCTGGGCCGGCAACCCGATTCACGCGCGCGACTATCTCCGCTCCGCGCCGTTGGAGGCTTTTGCCCCGCTGTGTAGCATTCCGTACACGCGCATCTACTCCCTGCAGAAGGGATCCGCCGCCGAGCGGCAGCTGGCGGAGTGTCCACTCCCCGGGGTGGTGAATCTCGCCCCCTATCTCGATGACTTGCGCGACACCGCCGCGGTCATTGACGCGCTCGACTTGGTGATATCGGTCGACACCTCAGTGGCCCACCTAGCCGGCGCGTTGGGCAAGGAGACCTGGCTTCTCCTCCCGCACGTCCCCGACTTCCGTTGGATGCTGGGGCGTACCGACTCGCCGTGGTACCCGACCATGCGCCTGTTCCGGCAGCCCGCGCCGCGAGACTGGGCGAGCGTCTTCGCCGAGGCGGAGCAGGCACTGCGGGAGCGCACCGAGGACACCGTGCTGAGGCTCGCTTCCGACACAAGATGAACAGAGTCTTGTTCTTGCTGAATTCAACCGGTCTCATGGACCGTGATCTGGCATATTGCCTTCGAAAGGCTGATCATGAAGTCCTGATTGAACAGATCAATCTGGCCCAAACGGTCGAGGGCCATCTTGCC
>JAPLGX010000222.1 GCA_026389925.1 Chloroflexota bacterium | reverse complement strand
GAAGAAGCGCCTGCGCCAGCGCGGCTTTGTGCTCCCCGGCGAGGAGCCTGAACCCGTCGAAGCCTAGTGCGACCTGTTGTTCACGACACATCGGGCGAGCCCGCGCGGGCTCGCCCGATGTTTTTCCACTCACGAGGCGGCCGCCTTTTGTGAAGCCCGCCCGAGTGAGGTAGACTTGGCCGCAAGCCGCTCATGCCGCCAGGAGGCCTCATGCGCAAGGTCGGCTCGGTGGAAGTGATCTGCGGGTCGATGTTCTCCGGCAAGACGGATGAACTGATTCGCCGTTTGCGCCGCGCGCGCATCGCCCGCCAGAAGGTGCAAGTCTTCAAGCCCGCGCTCGATACACGCTTTGCCGTGGGCAAGGTGACCTCGCACGCCGGCAGCGACTTCGACGCCACGCCGGTGCGCGGCGCCGGGGAGATCCCCGGCCAGATCGAGGCCGGAACCACGGTGGTGGCCATCGACGAGGCCCAATTCTTCGACGATGAAATTCTGCCGGTGGTGCAGCGCCTGGCCGATGACGGCTCGCGGGTCATCATCGCCGGGCTGGATACTGACTTCCGCGGCGAACCCTTCGGCCCGATGCCGACCCTGATGGCCCAGGCCGAACTGATTGACAAGCTGCACGCCATCTGCATGGTGTGCGGTGAACCGGCCACGCGCACCCAGCGCCTGATTAACGGCAAGCCGGCGCGCTATCACGACCCGGTGGTCGTGGTGGGTGCCAGCGAAATGTACGAGGCGCGCTGCCGCGCCCACCACCAGGTGCCGAGAGAATGAAGCCCGCCGACTACCACGACCTGCTCGCAGAAGTGCTCATCCCGGCCGAAAAGCTGCAGGCGCGCATCGCCGAGCTGGCGGTGGAAATCGACCGCGACTATCGCGACCGCGACTTGCTGCTCATATGCATCCTACGCGGCGGGGTCATGTTCCTCACCGACCTGATGCGCCGCCTGACCGTTCCCCACGCCATCGACTTCATGGCGCTGGCCTCCTACGGCACGGGCGCGCGCGCCTCGAGCGGCCAGGTGCGCATCACCCTCGACCTGGTCACGTCCATTGCCGATCGCGACGTGCTCATCATCGAGGATATCATCGACAGCGGGCACACGATGGCCTCGGTGATGGACTTCCTGCGCACGCGCCAGCCGCGCTCGCTCGAAGTATGCACGCTGCTCGACAAGGCCGAGCGGCGCGAAGTGCATGTGCCCATCCGCTACCGGGGTTTCGTCATCCCCAACAAGTTTGTCTTCGGCTACGGGCTGGACCTCGACGAGTACTACCGCAACCTGCCGTTCGTCGGCGTGGTGCAGCCCGGCCCGGATTAGCCGCGCGCACGGGGGCCGCAGGTGAGCGTTCGCCAGACAGGCACGCCGGGGGAGATATGGGGCGCGGCCGAGTTCCCGCCGCTATTGGATGCGGTGCGCCAGGCTGTCGGCGGGCGCAGCGAGGTCTACCTGGTTGGCGGCGCCGTGCGGGATGCGTACTTGCACCGGCCGGTGAGCGACCTGGACTTCGTCGGCACAGGCGATGGCATTGAACTTGGCCAGCACGTCGCGCGCAGCCTGCAGGCGGCGTTCTATCCGCTCGACACGGAGCGGCGAGTGGGCCGCGTGCTGGTCGAGAGCCCGGGCCGGCGACTCACGCTCGATTTCTCCTCATTGCGCGGGCAGCGCCTGATCGAAGACCTGACGGCGCGCGACTTCACCGTCAATGCCGTGGCCTTGCCGCTTGCGGACCTCGCCGCGGCGATCGATCCCCTCGGCGGACTCGACGACCTGCGCCTGAAGACGCTGCGTGCGTGCGCCCCCGGCGCGCTGAAGGATGACCCAGTGCGCACGCTGCGTGCCGTCCGCCTGGCCGTGCAACTCGAGTTTCGCATCCATCCCGCGACCCGCGAACTCATTCGCTCGGCGGCAGCGGGCCTGCCCCAGGTGGCGGCAGAACGCATTCGCGACGAGTTCATGCGTATCATGGCCGGGCCGCGCGTGGCCTCGGCCTTGCGCGTGATGCAGGCGCTGGGCCTCTTGGCGCTGGTCGTGCCCGAGACTGCCGGGCTCGAGCGCGTCGCTCAACCTCCGCCCCATGTACATGATGTGTGGAATCACACTCTGCTCCTGATCGACCGCCTCGAGACCTTGCTGGCCGTCCTGGCTCCCCAGGCCGACGAGGACTCCGCGGCCGATCTCGTCTTCGGCCTGGCTTCCGTGCGCCTGGGGCGGTTCCGCGAGCGCCTGCAGGCGCACCTCGCGCGAACGCTGTCGGGCGATCGTCCGGTGCGCAGCCTGACGTTTCTGGCGGCGCTTCTTCACGACGTCGGCAAACTCGACACGCGTCGCGTCGATTCCGAGGGCGAGGTGCACTTCATCGGGCACGACCAGTTGGGCGGCGAATGGGCTGCTCGCCGCGCCGTGCAACTTCATCTTTCAAACATCGAGGCCGACTACCTGGGCCGCATCGTGCGCCACCACATGCGCCCGCAGCACCTGGCGCGCGACGGCCCGCCCTCGCGGCGCGCGGTTTACCACTTCTTCGCGGCCGCCAGCGAGTGCGGCGTGGATGTCTGCCTGATTAGCCTGGCCGACATGCTGGCGGTCTATGGGCCGACGCTCAGCCAGGATTCATGGGCGGCCATGCTAGACACCGTTCGCAATCTGCTGGAGAGTTACTTCGAGCACCCCGCGGAGCACCTCGACCCGCCTGTGCTGATCACGGGCGATGAGGTCATGCAGGCGCTCGGGCTGCGCCCCGGACCGCAAGTGGGCATCCTGCTGGAGGCATTGCGCGAAGCCCAGGCCGTCGGTGAGGTGACTACGCGCGAGGCGGCGATGGAGTTCGTGCGCGCACGGCGAGCGCAATCGTAGAGCCGGCCCCTGAACTTCCCCTCAACCGCAGTCCGGGAGGGCGACGCTGGGCTGCGCCCTCCTCGCGATCACCGGAGAAAAGACTGTCATTGCGAGCCCAGTTCTGTGGGACGAAGCAATCTGGGACCGGGTGTGGATCAGAGTCTTTCCAAGATCGCTTTGTCGCGTTGCTCCTCGCAATGACAAGTATATGCGGCTGCCTCCTTCTCGGAATGACATCAGGGGCACGCCATGGCGTGCTCCGACTCTCGCGATGACAGTGCGGCCAAGCGCGTTAGGGGTAGATATCGTTGAGGACGGGTTCGTAGTAACAGCGGCAGCCGTTGGGCGCGGAGCATGCGCCTTGCGGCAAGAGGGGGACCTTCTCTTTCGGATACGCACCTTGGACAGCGGCGCACGACGGGCAACAGTCGTCGGCCACGCTCACCCGCACCATGGTGACGCGCGGATTGGCTTCCAGCCGTGCCAGCGCGGAGGCCAGCGTCGTTCGCCGACCGTGGTCGGCGCCGCAGGTAGAGCAGCGAGAGGCATTATCGGGAACCAGGCTGTTGCATACCGCACACATGGGCATTGAGCCTCGCCATCTTCGGCGCGATTCTACCGCATCGCGACTCTCATCACTCCGCGTGTCCGCCGCGCCGCGAATCGCCCTTTCTATTTTTGGGGGTAGGCCTGCAGGTTGACCAGCGGCTGCAGGCGCTCGATATCGGCCCGGCGGCAATCGGCTGTGGCCGGTGAGAGCAACACCGCAGCGGCCGCAGCGAAACCCAGGCGCAGGCCCCAGGCCATGTTTTGCCCGCGGGCATACGAGGCGGCCAGCCCGGCTAGCACGGCGTCCCCTGCGCCGGCGGTGCTTACCGCCTTCACCTGCGGAACGACGATACGGAATCCACCCTCCGGCGTCAGCGCCAGCCCACCTTCGGGGCCGAGCGTCACAATCAGCCAACTGCGGTAGCGCTCATGCAACGCGAGCATCGTTTTCCAGACGGACTCGATGGTGGTGAGGCTTTCCCCTGCAAGCGACTCCAGTTCGACACGATTGGGTTTGACCACGGTGGGGCGCGCCTCCAATCCGGCGCGCAGGGTCTCTCCCGAAGCGTCGAAAAGCGTCGGCACACCGGCGGCACGAGCGGCACGCACGAACTGCGCGTGCATCGCAGGCGGAACACCGAGCGGCACGCTGCCGCCCAGCACCAGGCACGTGGCGCCGGGAAGTGCGGATTCGACCTTCGATGAGAGCATAGCCACATCGGCCGGTGTGACGAGCAGCGACTCACTGGTGATGGTCGTCTGGCCACTCCCGTCTTCAGGGACAATCAACACGTTCTCGCGCGTGGACCCCTGCACCCAGATGAAGTCGGTCTTCACTCCTCGGGCGCGCAGCATGGCCTCCATGCGGCGCCCGGTCTCTCCGGCGGCAAAGCCCAACGCCAGGCTGGGTTGCCCGAGCTCGCCAAGAATCCACGAGGCGTCGGCGGCCTTGCCGCCCATGCCGATCGCCTCGCTGGAGGCGCGCAAAGTCTGTCCAAGCTCGAAATGCGGCACGAACAGCGTGCGGTCAATGGCGGTGTTCGGGGTGATGGTGACAACCATGCGGCTTCGCTCGCGGGAAGGGTCAGCCTTCGGGCGCTTGGGCCTCGCGGCCGGCCGCGAGCGCGGCTTGGGCGCCCTCGATCCAGGCCTTATTGCCGACCAGGAGTGACCCGAGCAGAACGGTGCGCGCGGTGATCTCAATGCGCTCGCTCACATCGAAGGCCGTGTCCAGATCGCGCGCTACGACGAACAACCCGTGGCCGGGGACGATCGTGGCCGCTGCATAAGGCGTGTGCTGATTTCCAAAGGCGGCCAACGCCTCCGCCACGTTCTCGGCCAGGAGCGCAGTGTGCGTGGGAGCGTAGCGTGCGATGCCAACCGGCCCTAAACGCTGGACGTATTCAAGCACCGGCGGAACAGGAATGCCGACAGCCCCAAACACCAGTGCATTGGGCGCGTGACTGTGAACCACTGCGCCAGCCGAGGCGAACTGCCCGTAGAGTCGCAAGTGGACCAGCGCCTCACGCGAGATCTCGCCCTCACCCTCCAACTTCCGGCCATCCAGCGCGAGCACGAGCACCTGCTCGGGGCGAAGGTCCCAATGGCAGTGGCCGCCGGTGTACATCGGCGTCATGCAGATGCAACCGCCCACGCGGGCGCTGATATTGCCGCCGGCCGTGTCGGTGAGGTGGCGCTCGTAGAGAAGACGCCCAACATCTGCTATCCGAGCGCGTGCCGGGGCGATTTCGTCAGGCATCGGAAAGATCCTCAGCGCGGTATGTCGGGAGGGAGAGCGCGGATCTTCGCAGCCGGTGCGCGAGCCGGCGCTGCTCCACTCGGCCAACTGTACCATCCCGCGACTGTTCTGCCAAAAGGCCGCCCGGGGACTTCGCTGCCCTCGACGCGTCGAAGAGTGTCCGAGTTGCGGAGGGCGGCCTCCCCTATCCGGTATCCAGATCGAGTTTGACTTAGTAGGTCACACACAATGTTGGCCGGTCAGGGTATGCTTGAGGGGCAGCTCGCCTCTCCCTGCGGGCGAGGCCTGCGACCGGAACGGCATTTCGGACATGACAGAGGTGAGCTTGCGGCAACCCGACAGATTGTGCGTATCGACGAGGCGCTGTGCGATGGATACGGGGCGCGTGTCACTCCATGTGTGGAGGGGGCCATCGCCCTGGATGACGGCAAGGCCAAGGTGCTGCGCGAGGAGTTGTGTGACGGGGCGGGTTTCTGCCTCGGCATCTGCCCGACCGGCGCGCTTCAGCGTGGAATTGCGCAAGGCGCCGCAGTTCGACGCCCAGGGCGCGGCGGCATCGCATGCTGGCCACGAGCCCCGTTACCTTCGGCAGACGTGTTTTCTGCGCGGGCAGAGCGAGGGAGAGCGCGTCTTGCATCCCTGCCGCCGAGGCGGGCAAAGTCTGTGAGTTTGCACGCGCTGCCTGCCCGAGTTGATTCACGGACGGTGAAGATGTACGACGCATTCAGCTCCGATTACGATCGCTTTGTCGATTGGCCTGGACGGCTGAAGCTCGAGCTGCCTTTCTTGCTCAGCCAACTCAACGAGTCGGGCGCGCATCGGGTGCTGGATGCCGCGTGCGGAACAGGCCGGCACGCGATCGCGCTCGCCCAGCGCGGATTTGAGGTGGCGGGCGCCGATTTGAGCGCGAGCATGGTCGCGCGAGCCTCGGCCAACGCACGCGAATCCAATGTAAGGGCAGAATTCAGGCAGGCGGGATTCGGCGATTTGGCGGCGGCCTTCGGCCGGGCCTCTTTCGATGCCATCGTTTGTCTCGGCAACTCCCTGCCGCACGTCCTCGATCCCGCGCACCTGACCAGGACGCTGGACGATTTCGGAGCCTGCCTGCGCCCGGGCGGCATGCTGATCGTCCAGAACCGCAACTTCGATGCGGTGCTTGCCTCGCGCCTGCGCTGGATGGAACCGCAGGCGCACCGCGAAGGCGAGCGCGAGTGGCTCTTCATGCGTTTCTACGATTTCGACCCGGACGGGTTGCTCACCTTCAACATCATCACGCTGCAGCGCGAAGCACACGCCGCATGGGAGCAGGCCACGGTCTCGACGCGGCTGCGGCCGCAGCCTCAGGCCGAGCTTGCGCAGGCTTTCGCGGAGTCCGGGTTTGCATCGCTCACCTTCTTCGGGGATATGTCCGGGTCGGCGTTCGACCGCGCCGTTAGCGGGAATTTGGTTATCGTGTGCCGGACAACGAAGGGCAGCGGCTGAGGCCAGTTCGCCCGGCGAACCTTGGCATCCGGGGCCACGGCAATGGCAAGGTCCTTTGGTCATTGCGAGCAAGGCGCAGCCGCTTCTACCTTTGTCATTGCGAGGAGCAACGCGACAAAGCGATCTTGGAAAGACTCTGATCCACACACGCTCCCAGATTGCTTCGCCCCACAGAACGTGGCTAGCTAGCAATGACGGTCCGATATCCTGTCTGCGCGTTGGGGGGGCAGCCCGACGAGGCACTCCTTCAGTGCGATCTGCCTGAAACGACGAGCCCGCCTCTTCGGCGGATTCTGTGTGCCTCCAAGGGGGTACCATATATACGGATAATCCAACAAGGATACGGTAAATCTCTTTTTATCCAAGAGATGGCCAACTGCCTTCAAGTTCAAGGACCGTACAAAATCCATATTGGCGCGCGGCCCTGGTTGGCCGGTTTTGGTTTCCTGCACGGCCTCAACGAATGGGGCGACCTGTTCATCCCCATCCAGAGCCAGTTCCTGGGCGACCCCATGCTTGCATTCCTGAATACCGTCCAGCTGCCCGGCAGCCTGCTTCCGCTTGTGGAGGATAATCAGCCGCACGAGGTGCGGGTTGTGATGGGATGAGCTAGTTGTCTTTCGCAGTAGAATAGAATTAGAGTTCATTATGAATAATGCAATCTCGCAAGCCGAACAAATGTATTTGAACATCTTTGAAACCGCCAGTGACGGGGTGCTGATCACCGACCTGGGGACCGGCAGCGTGCTGGCCGCCAACCCCGCGGCGGCAGAGATGCACGGATACGCGCGCGAGGCTTTTGGCGGGTTGCGGCTGCAAAGTTTAGTCCATGCCAAGAGCCTGCCCTTTTTCGCCGACTATGCTCAAGTGATTCGGCGGGGCGGCCTGTTCGAGATGCTGGCGCAGCATGTTCGGCGGGACGATTCGCTTTTAAGCGTCGAATGGCGCGCGGTGGCGTTCAAGTACCAGGGCCGCACCTGCGCGTTGGCGCTCCTGCGCGATGTAGGCAAACGGGTCCAGGCGGAACGCCAGCTTCAGCAGCGAGTGGGAGTGCGCGCGCACGAACAATCCATCCTGCTCGAAATCTCCCAGACCCTGGCCTCCACATTGGAACTGCAACCGGGCCTGATCCTTGACCAGTTGGGGGTGCTCATCAAATACACCCACGCCGGTCTATTCACACGGGAAGATTCGACTCTGGTTGCGCTGGCAGTGCGCGGGAACGAGCGGCTTGAGAAGTCTGTGCCTTTCCGCATCCAGCTGAACGGCAAGCAAACGCTAGAGGCTCTGTTCAACGGGCACCACCCAATCCGCATTGCGGATTTATGGAGCAACGAACCTTCCGCAAAATTCCTGCGCACGCTCCTGGAGAAGGATCTCGCTGCCCTGCTGGAAGGCGTACAGTCCTGGATGTGGGTGCCGCTGGCGGTCAAGAACCGCATTGTCGGCGGCATCGGCATCGCTCACGCAGAGCGCGATTACTTTACCCCGCACGATGCTGACCTGGCGATGACCATCGCCAACCAGGCGGCGTTGACACTGGTCAACGCAGAGTTGTATGAGCATGCCCAGGCGCTGGCCGCGCTGCAAGAACGCCAGCGCCTGGCGCAAAACCTGCACGACGCGGTCAACCAGTCGCTCTTTTCCGCCGGGCTGATTGCCGAAGTCCTGCCGCGCCTGTGGGAGCGAGACCCGGATGAGGCGAGCCGCTCGCTGGAGGACCTGCGTCGCCTGACACGCGGCGCAATGGCCGAGATGCGCGCGCTGCTGGCCGAGCTGCGTCCAACCACCCTGACCGACTCCGAATTGGGCGACTTGCTGCGCCTACTGGGCAACGCCTTTACCGGGCGGACGAACATCCCTGTGGACGTGACGGTGAACGGCGAAGGCAGCCTGCCCGCCGAAACGCAGGTGGCCCTCTATCGCATCTGCCAGGAAGCGCTGAACAATATCGCCAAACACGCCAAAGCCAGCCAGGTGGAAATCGACTTGCGCCACGCGCCCGGAGGGCTGGAACTGCGCATCCGCGACAATGGCCGCGGGTTTGGCACTTCCGAATTGACACCCTCCGGTCACTATGGGTTGAGTATGATGCGTGAGCGCGCCGAAGCGGTGGGGGCCGTGCTGACGATTACCGGCCAGCGGGATCGGGGGACAGAAGTAACCATCCGCTGGGGAGCGCAGGAGGGTTTGTGACCGAAACTCCTTCCCAACCCATTCGCGTCATGCTGGTTGACGACCACACCATGGTGCGCCGCGGACTGGCAACCTTCTTGAAGGTTTTTGATGATCTGCAACTGGCGGGCGAAGCCGAAAGCGGCGAAGCTGCCATCCAGCTCTGTGCTGAGGTCTTGCCGGACGTGATACTCATGGATATGGTTCTGCCGATGATGGATGGCGCGACAGCGACACGCGCCATCCGCCAGAAGTTTCCACAAGTACAGGTCATTGCGCTGACCAGCTTCAAAGAGGGGGAACTTATCAAGAACGCGCTGGAAGCCGGAGCAATTGGCTATCTGCTTAAGGATGTCTCTGCCGACGAGCTTGTCCGGGCCATCCGTGCCGCACACGCCGGGCGCGCTACCCTGTCTCCCGATGTTGCCCAGGTTATCGTCCATGCCGCCGGCCAGTCGCCAAAGCCGGGCCTCGACCTGACGGAGCGCGAGCGTGCAGTGCTCGCCTTGATGGTTGAAGGTTTGAACAATACACAAATCGCCGGAAGACTGACCGTAAGCCCGTCCACAATCAAATCCCACGTCAGCAATATTCTCGCCAAGTTGGGTGTGGCCAGCCGCACAGAAGCCGTGACCCTGGCATTGCGTCACGGACTCGTCACCTGACCCCAGATTTCCCCTCCCCCAAGTGGCGGAGGCAAACACTCCCCGGCCGATGGATGTGGCCGGGGAGCCTTTGTTGTACGCTAAGCCCATGACCCGCGTATTCTTGGCCGATGCTCAACGCGAAGAGCGCTCCGCCCTTCGTCTACTACTACTGGATCTGAAGATGGAAGTGGTTGGCGAAGCGGCCGACTGGTCAACCGCATTGGCTCAGATACCCGTCAGCCGCACAGATATGTTGTTAGTGGATTGGGATTTACTCCCCAGCGCGCCGAGTCCGGCTCTTGAAGTACTCCGAAAGGCCTGCCCGGCCGCGCTGGTCATCGTCCTCATCAGCCATCTGGACGCCCGTCACCAAGCCGCACTCTCCGCCGGCGCCGATGCGTTTATCAGTAAAGGTGAGACGCCTGAGCGTGTGGCCGAACACTTGCGAACCTTCGCCGCGGGCGTTCCTGCAAGTTGATGCCACCTGGCTGATCGGAAGGACCCGAACAACCGGCGCATTATGCTGCCCCGAGTGCCGGCGCAAACTGGGACAGCTTTTTCAAAGGATCAGGAGGATCAGACTGTGAACAAGGATATATTCGAAGGCAAGTGGAAACAAATCCGAGGCGAGGCCAAAGCGTGGTGGGGCAAACTCAGCGATGACGATCTGGATCGGGCCGCCGGCAAGTTCGACGTCTT
>JAPLGX010000114.1 GCA_026389925.1 Chloroflexota bacterium | reverse complement strand
GTGATAGGCGACCACAGGCCGCATGCGAGCTCGACGACGGTCTCGCCGGAATTCCGATCGCGCATGGCCAACGCCACACCGCGCGCCTGGAGCAGTGAGGCCAGCTTGTCGAGAATGATGGGTGCCATTTCGGCCCGTTCGGGCGCCGTGCGCAGCGCCGAAGATACTTCGGCCAGCGCGGCCAGTTCCTCTGCGCGCCTGCGCGATTCGCCGAACAGACGTGCATTCTCGAGCGCCACGGCCGTCTGCGAAGCGAAGACTTGGAGGCGGTCCGCATGGGTTTGAGTGAAGGAATTGGGCGTGGCGCTGGCCACGTTGATGAATCCGATGACCTCGCCCTTCACCTGTATGGGCGCCCCGGCATAGGCGCGGACCCATTCGGTTTCGGGAGACTGCGGCCAGCCGGGGTAGGCATGCACATCGGGGATCGAGATCGGCAGCCCGGTTTGAACCTGGTAGCGCAGGTGGGGTGCCTCGCTGATCTTCATGCGCCGCGTTCCCGACAGGTCGGCCAAGACGCTCTCGCGGAAGCCGCGCATGCGCACAACCTGGGCCTGCCCGCCCTCGATCAGCATGATGTCTGCTGCGTCATGGGGCACTACCCGCCCGATTTCACCGAGCACGCGCTCTAGCACTTCATCGCGGTTGAGGGTGCTGGTAAGCGCGGCCGCAGCATCGCGCAGCGCCTCCGAGAGGGCCGTCTGCTCACGGATGGCCGTTTCGGCGCGATGGCGCTCGGTGGTGTCGACATACGAGACCAGCACGCGTTGCCGGCTGGCCTCGCTGTCGGCCGCGACGGTCAGATGCAAATGCAGCAAGCGCGCCGCACCGTCGGGGCCGGTGGTGAGAAACTCGCGCTCCATCGTGCGCTTGCCCTCGGCCAAGGCCGCCAACTGCTCCCTGAACATGTCGAGGCTGGTCGGCCCGAGGATGCGGTCCAGGCTGCCAAGCAGTGACTCTTTGTCACGCGTGGGATAGAACTCGAGCGCGCGGCGGTTAAGGTCGAGGACTCTCACCAAGGTCAGGGCGTGGGTCACGACCTCCGGGTGTCGCTCGAGGTAGGACCGGACATCGCGGATGCCCGAGAGGCGCAACCGGTCGAGGTAGGTGCGGACCTCGGAGAAATCCTCCTCCCACAATGCAATCGGGGAGTCGTCGAACAGGGTGCGGTAGCGGGCTTCGCTTTCGCGCAGCGCCACCTCCGCTTTGCGGCGATCGGTGATGTCGTCAATCAGGGCCATGGTGCCGGTGATGGCATTCCCGGCATCGCGCAGCGGGGCAGTCGAGAGGCTGATTTCGATGGGCCGCCCATCTTTGCGGACGCGCTGCAAGGTGATCCCCGTCAGGTGCTCGCCGGCCACCACGCGATCGATCAGCCTCTGGAATTCGGCCTCCTTGCCTGGCTGGACAAAGGGAACGAGGTGCCCCAGCACCTCGCTTTCACTCCAGCCAAAGATGCGCTCGGCGGCCGGGTTCCACAGCGTGACGCGCGCCTCCCGATCGAGGGCCAACACCGCCAGGGGCGAGGCCTGGATCAGCGCCTGCAACACGTCGCTGGTTGCCACCAGGCTGTCCTCGGCCCGCTTACGGTCGCTGACGTCGCGGGTAACAGCCAATAGGTAATCGCGATTCTCGACACGAAACGCGGTCAGCCGGATTTCGACGGGCAGGTGCGTGCCGTCCTTGCGGCGATGGGTTCCGGCGAGCGTGCGCGGTCCTCTTTCGAAGACCTCGCGCCACATCTCGCGCATGGCCTGCTCATCGTAGTCGG
>JAPLGX010000350.1 GCA_026389925.1 Chloroflexota bacterium | reverse complement strand
CTGGAGCATGACGAGGGCACAGCTGTGTCGACTATGTCGCCGACGAGATAGTCGACACTATGTTTCCTCCCTGACTATGTCGGGCGACCGTCGGCAGCATCTGGTGTGCGTCGGGAATGCTGGTGGCTGCGCGGATGCGCCGACGGTTTCACCCGACATAGTTCTCCGTTCTACAGGCTGTTGAGAAACCCCAGAAGCTGATCGCCGGGGCGGTACCTTGCGGCTCGCCCCTTGGGCGGGCTGGCCTTGGCGAGCGCCTGTTCCTTCATAGCCAGCGTCGCCTCCAGGTAGATCTGCGTGGTCTCGACCGACTCGTGGCCGAGCCAAAGCGCAATGACCGAGCGATCGACGCCTGCCTGGAGCAAGTCCATGGCGGCGGTGTGCCTCAAGCGGTGTACGGTCACGCGTTTGTGCGTCAAGGACGGGCACGTGCGGGCCGCTGTCTGGCGGTGTTTGTTCAGCAAGTACTGGACGCCGTGAATCGTGAGCCGATTGCCCGTGGTGCTGGGAAAGAGGACGTTCCCTGTTCCGCGACAGGGCTCGTGCAACCAGGCTTTCAGCACATCGCGGGTCGCTCGGGCCAGCGGGGTGCAGCGTTCCTTGCGGCCCTTGCCGATGACCCGGACGTGTGCGCCGGTGTCGAGAACGACGTCTTCGCGGGTGAGTCCCGTCATTTCAGAGACGCGGAGGCCAGTCTGGACCGCCAGGAGCAGAAAGGCGTGATCGCGGCGGCCGAGCCAGGTCCGCTGATCGGGCGCGCTCAACAACGCGTCGACCTCGACGCGCGTGAGGAATTGGACCAAGGTCCGCGTGAAGCGCTTGCTGGGAATGGCGAGTACCCGCTGGATCTGTGCGGCATGCGTCGGCAGCTCGAAGGCGACGTATCGAAAGAAGGAATGGAACGCCGTCAGGCGCAGATTCCGACTGCGGATGCTCAGCCCCTTCCGCTCCAGATCATCGAGAAAGGCTGCGATCAACGGGGCGTCGATCTCCTCGAACGTCAGACGGGCGGGCAGCTTCCGGAGCCGCTAAAGAACCGCTCCAGCAGCGGTGCAAGGCTGGTCGTCGTGGTGATCATGCGCGGCCCTCCCAACGATGCTCAAGCCGGCGCATCGCCTCGCGCATCAGCTCCGGGGACGCGCTCAAGTACCACTGGGTGTCTGCGACGTGCACGTGCCCCAGATAGGCCGACAAGAGCGGCAGTTTGCGCTCCGGGTCTTGATGGGCGCGATACCACCGGACGAGTGTCCACGTCGCGAAGCGGTGCCTCAGGTCATGAAGCCGTGGACCCCGACGGTCGGAAGGTCCACGTAGGCCAGTCTGTCGGGACAGCGCGTAGAAAGTCCGATGAATCTCGCCGGCGTCCAGGCGATTGCCCCAGCTCGAGACGAACAGATACGAGGAAGCCGGCCGCTGCCGCCAGTGGTCGGCCCGGCGCCGGAGGTACTCGGCAAGGACCTGGCACGTCGAAGCGTGTAACGGAACGAGTCGTGTCTTGCCGAACTTCGCGCCGCGGATGGTCAACACTGCCGCGTCGAGGTCGACATCGCGGACCTCGAGGTTTCGAGCCTCACCGATCCGGAGCCCCGTGACGCTCAGTAGACCAAACAGCGTGTAGTACATCCATGGACGCAGCCGCCCGCGCTCATACCGACAGGGCAGGCTGAGCGCCGCGCGCAAGAGACGGCGGATCTCGGATGCGGAGTAGAGGTACGGTCGGGCCCGCCGCGGTTGAAAGGGTAACAGCCCCGGGGCCGGGATCTCCGTGTGGGGATCGGTCGCGCTGCGATACCGGGCAAAGCCCCGTACGAAACTCAGGCGCTTGGCCCAATGCGCCGGTTGGACGTCGGCGGGCTGTTGCGCCCAGGCCAGCGCCAAGGTCTGGGTGATGACGGATGCCCGGTGCTGCTTCAGGAACCGGACGAAGTCGAGGAGCCCCTTGCCGGCCTCGTGGAGCTTGAAGCCGAGATGGCGACGCATCTGGAGGTACTCGTGCACCGCATGCCGGAGCGTGGTCATCGCTCACCTCCCGGCCACGGCAGGGCCAACGTCCGTAGTGCGGGGAGATCCACCTTGGCGTAGATCATGGTCGTCTGGGGACTTCGATGTCGCAGCAGCTCGCCGATTTCGTTCAGCGAAGCGCCGTGGCGCAACATACGCGTCGCGAGCGCGTGTCGAAACTGATGGGCCCCCGTGGTCGGCGCGGCAATGCCCGCCCGGTGCAACCTGTGCCGAATGATGGATCCAATGGCAGATTGGTCAACAAACCCCTGGACGGGTGCCTTG
>JAPLGX010000365.1 GCA_026389925.1 Chloroflexota bacterium | reverse complement strand
CAGCCCCTTTCCCAGGGCAATGTACGGTTGAATATCGCCTTGACTTCCTGGAGCGATGATCACAATTCGCATCGTGTTCAATACCCTCGTCGTGCGCTCCTAGAGGTGAACCTGCGGTATTCAAAGAGGCCGCCCACGGACGCTTCATGGCGGGCCCGGGGCGCAGTCTCCCTCCCGCCCCGGGCGGGCCTCGATCACCTCGGTCACATGGAAATCGCGCGGGTATGCACCCAGGTGGCCGTAGCCGCCCTCTCGTCTGAGCACGCCGCGCACCTCCACGAACAGGCGCGCGCCCGCCGTCTCGCCCATGCCTGCGAACCCATCCTCCTACTCACGCATTACATCCGTGTCGCCGGGGAGCCACCACTGCTCGGCGTCGCCGCACGGCTGAAAGGCGGAGGTCTCGAACCTCAAGATGACATACCCCTGGCGCGTCTCGCTGCGCCCCGTACAAGCCATGAGTGCGCCGAACACGATCAGAACTGCCAGCTGTCGTCTGCTGTGCAAACCATCCTCATCATCGGTCCCTCAATGCACCCTGGTTTCTCCTCGGATTCCGCGACGAACGATGTTCAATAGGCACGCAACTTATGTTGCCGTGCCGGGCAGCTTGTCATGGGTGGCCAAGGTCAATGGTGTAAGATATCCATGGCGGGTAAATCCTGGCAAGCCGTGATGCGGGAGACCGTATCATAAGCGTGGTCCAACTACGCCGGCCCCAGGGACCGCCTTTTCTTTTTTCCCTCACAGCCCATGCGGCACGTATTCCTGGACGAAGCCGGAGACCTCGGATGGACCTTCCACCGCCCGTATCGCCACGGCGGATCGAGCCGGTACCTAACCTTGGGGATGTTGGTGGCCGACCAAGATCTGTGCAAGCATCCGAAACGTCTCGTCAAACGGTCTTGCGGCTCGCACGACATCTCCTCATCGCGTGAATTGAAGGGCTCCAATCTCTCCCAGTCGGCCACAGTCGAGTTCGCCCGTCAAGCGAGCGAGATGCTCGTTCGCTGGCCCCTCATTTCGTTGCTTTCGATCACCGTCAACAAGCAGCGGGTGCAGCCGCACATCCGGACGGATCCGAACAAGCTCTACAATTACATGGTCAATCTCTGTTTGCC
Organism: Chloroflexota bacterium; assembly: GCA_026389925.1. GTDB lineage: Bacteria > Chloroflexota > Anaerolineae > Anaerolineales > RBG-16-64-43 > RBG-16-64-43. The sequence goes on along the minus strand of JAPLGX010000365.1, from coordinate 3,321 downwards.
CGACGTGGTCATGTCCGCGCCTCAGGTTGCCTTCAGTCCAGACCCGCGATCGGTGAAGGTCGCGAGCGGCCAGAGCATGGTTGACTACCTACAGACTCAGCTGTGGTTTCAGCACAACGCCGCCACGATCCTCCACCACATGCCCGTCGAAAGCCATCAAAGCCTGGCGATTCAGTTCGTCGACGTGGTTGCTCACATTGTCTGGTCCTTTCATGAGGATGCTCAGCGGGATGCGTACCGCCTCCTATCGCCTCGAATGATCTGCAAGCAGCTCTTCTTTGCCTGAAGCGCGCGACCGCTATCTGCCCGCTGGCCGCACGGGGGGAAAGATGCCGAACCCGATGGTTTGGTGATCAGCAACGCCTTGCAGCTCGGTTCCCCGGGACCGGGGCGCCGCCACCCAAGGGTCTCGCGCTCACTTCAATATGTAGTGCGTCCCCTTCTTGTCGCCCACTTTGAGCAGGAGTCCCTGGCGCACCAGGTCTGCCAGATCCAGGCGCAGGGTCTCCGCGCTGACCTCCGGGCACAGCTCGCGATACTCGCGGCTGGCGATGCGCCCATGTTCGCGCGCGTAGTTGAGGGCGCGCGCTTGGCGCTCGTTGAGATCGCGCTCCCACGCCGGCACGGGCGGTCTCGCGCGCGCCCCGGCCAGCGTCACCTTGAAGGAGTAGGGCGTGGCCTGGAAGGCCGGGGGCGGCCGTCCATCGGCCACCATCTCCTCGATCATGCGGTCGATGCCCAGCCCCAGCTCCTCGACAAAGCCCCACTGAAAGAGGCCGGCGACCAGGCGCGGGTTGCGCGAGTAGTGCTCCTCGACCAGGTTGTCGAGCGTGATGAAACCCGGCAGCCCGCCAGGGCTCACCACCTCCAGCCGGTCGGGATGCAGGCGCAGTTCGATGCGCCGCCCGCGCACGCGGTAATCGCGATGACACACGGCGTTGACCAGCGCTTCGCGTACGGCAAAGAGCGGATACTGGCTGCGCTCCTCGCGCACCAGGTCGCGCAACACCGCGCGCGTGCGCATTTCGTCGTTGAGCAGCTGCCAGGTTTCTTCAATGAGGTGCGGCAGCGGGCCGCCGATCTCCTCCCGCCGGCCATAGCCCGGCTCGCCCACGGCCGCGCGGGCCGGCGGCGCCTCGAAGCGCACAAAGACGAGCGAGGCTTGGGGGAAGTGCGTCTGCGGCGCGCGGCCAAAGAGCAATAGCCCGGCGACCGTCGGCACGCCGCCGCGGGTGTAGCCCATCGCTTCCAGGACCTCGTGCGCCTCACCGCGCGCGAGGGCCCGGCGCCTCTTCTGGCGGCTCTCGAGAAAGCCCTCGATCACCTGCGGGTCGAGGTCCTCCCACGCCGCACCGGCCACGACCTCAGCCTCGAAATCGCCCGCTGACTTGGTTGCGGCGAGGAGGCGGATCTCCTCCCCGCCGAGCGCCCGGTTGTGCGTGCCCGAGCGGATCAATACCCGCCCATCGAGGAGGGCGTGCAACTCGCTCGAACGTGGAACGCGCACCACCACCGCCGTCCGGCCGAGCAGCTCGCGCTCCTCCCATTGCGTCGCAACCGGCGGCTGGCACAGCGCCTCGGCGCGGCGCAAGAGATCTTCCGCCTCATGTGCACTAACCGATCGGCCAGGGACCCCGTGCTCGTTCAGGCCGAGCGCCAGGCCTCCGCCGTCAGTATTGGCCAGAGCCACAAGATGCTCGCTGATGGAGGTTGGGTCGGGTTCCGGCAGGTAGGCCAGGTTGGCCTCAGAGACGACCATGGGCAATGCTCCCGGGGTGCGGAGTTGCGTCTGGAGCTATTGTAGTGCAGGTGAGAACCGTCGATGCCGGGGGAGAACTAGCCGAGTCTACGGATGAGCGTACGCCTGGGAGCGGTGTCGAACATGGTGCACGACCACAAGTTTTCTATCATCATCAACGCCATAGATGATTCTGTAGTCACCGACGCGTACTCGATACAAGCTCTCGGCGCCCAACAGCTTTATGGATTGGCGGGAAATGGGATAAGTGGACAGACTCTCGATACGAGCCCAAGTCCGGCGGAGCTGTGCTGCAGGATGGGGCGAAGGTCTTTCTCGACAGACGGCTTGAGGAGAACGGTGTAGCTAGCCATCCTGCTTGAGGCGACGTTTCACTTCAGCAATGGAAATCGGCCGCTCGCGTCGGCGCTCGGCAACCACAGCCAGATCATGGAGATCCTCGAGAAGCCGACGATAACGGCTCAGTGGCAAGACAACGCTTGTCTTCTTCCCCTAGTCATTCACGATGTAGAGCTCTCTGACCTCTGACATTCAAAACCTCTCCGCAGTATGCGGCGACGCACTCGCGCCGCCTCATTTTACGCCAAGCCCTGGGCCCATCCGCCACGAACGAAAACGCAGGCCGTGCGGCCTGCGTCGCCATCACAAAGTGGGCAGGCTCAGCCGCCGGCCTCGGGTTGCGCCTCGTCCACCGCGGGCGGTGCGGCCGCCTCCGCCGCCTCGCCGCCATTGACCTCTTCTTGCAGGTCGGCCGAGATGCGCGCAACGGAGGCGATGCTGTCGCCTTCCCTAGGTTGCATCATGCGGACGCCCATCGTCGACCGGCCGGCGCGCCGAACCTGCTTCACCTTCAGTCGCAGCGCCTGCCCGCCGGCGGTGATGATCGTCAGGTCGTCGTCCGCGCGCACCATGCGCGCCGCGGCAATCCGCCCGGTCACGTCCAGCGTCTTCTGGGCAATGGTGGCCACCCCGCCGGTGGCGCGCCCCTTGGGCGCATACTCGCGGATCGGCGTGCGCTTGCCGTAGCCCTTGAAGGTCGCCACCAGGAGGTCACCCTCCTCGCGTGTGGCCCGTCAGGGCTTTATCATTGTTCTCCGCCGCCCGCGGCGTTGACCAGCGCGGCCATCGCCCGCACGGCCGGTGTCCAGGCATTCTCAAAATCGGTGCGGCCCTCGCTCGGAACCAGCTTTTCCACGTTGCGCGACCAGTCCAAGCGGAACTCGTCCTCCCGTGCCAGCAGCGCCTCGAGGACCGTCCCTGAAAGGGCGACGTTCCTGGCCGCAAACTTGTCTCGTGCGAAGGGCAAAACCTGTTGCACATCCAGGCCACCCCGCCGGAGGAGGTGATGCACATCATACAAGTCGCGAGCTATGGCGAAGCGCCGCTGCCCCGCGAGACCGCGAAGCTTTTCCAGGAGGACTTCGCGCAGGTCGTAACACGGAATGCTCAAGCCGGGGAGCCCCATCGCCCCGGCATCACTGTACGGGTGGATCAGCCCGCGGGCCACCGGTTGGTAAGCGAGCCACTCCCCGCCCAGAATGTCGATCCGTATCGCCTGGGGC
>JAPLGX010000419.1 GCA_026389925.1 Chloroflexota bacterium | reverse complement strand
GTCAGATGGAAGGTGACAAACGTATGTCCCATTCCTGTCCCGCCAGTCCAGGCTCTTGATTTGGTCCGAGAGGACACACCCCGTCACGCCCTGTCCAACCGGGATGCTGACTTCCCAGGGATAGCCTTTCGATTCATTCGTGATCGGACACAGGACGGCAAGGCCTACCTTGTCGTTATACCTTTGCTGACTCAGAACAAGGGCCGGTCGACGACCGGCCTGTTCATGTTCGACTTGCGGATCGAACTCGAGCTCGATAACGTCCCCAGGACGGGGAACGAATGGCTTGGACGCTACCAAGCCTCACCACCCCTTGCAGGGCCCGTCCGAATCTCGGCATGACGGTTCTCAGGGGTCACCCGGGCGAGGAGTTGGACGAGTGTCTCCTCGGGAGATTGCGTGCGCTCAAGTATGATCTTCCCCTGGATGACCTGGAGTTGAACAGCCGCTTTGTCAATCAGCCCCACCTCTGCGGCGACCGCCTTCGGAATACGGATGGCAAGGCTATTGCCCCATCGTTGCACCCTTGTCACCATGGCTCCTCCTTGTGTCTACAAAGAAGATACCACGACCTTGAACGATAGCAAGGGAGAACTTAAGTTCTTCAGCGGAAAAATCCGGCGCAGCATGACACGAATGCCACTCGTGCTCTCTTTGCGTGGACGTCGGCCCTTTGGTTTCCAGGCGAGAAATCCCTCCCCCGAAAACGCCCCCCCTTGCGAAATGGCTTCATTCGGGCCGAAAGCGCATGAACCTTGCGAAAGAACTGGTACCCCAAGATGCCGCCGAGGCCTCCAAATCGTGCTAGCCTTCTCTTCGATGTGATCCAGGGGGGCTTGAAAACCGTGCGCTTGTCTCTCCGACAAGGGCGCCGCACTCCGCATCGCGAAGATGATCCCCGAAGGGCGCCGGCCATCCCGGTGTGCACCCTGCTCCTGCGGTTTGCAGGCCCGGATGTGCGCGATGACCTGCCGTGGGTATTGGGGGTGCCGGCGTGCTGTCCTTGCTTGCAGTCGGCGCCACACGGGTGCCGCCCCGTCCGCCGGCAATCACTGATCCGAGAACGGATCGTTTTCCTCCTACGCTCGCATCTCCGCCCGAGCCACACGACTCCGAGGCATGGTGAGCCGAGCTTGGATTGGGACGGGGGAGTGGGAGCGGTAGGGCCCCGTCTGCCGGTTCACTCGGATAAAAGCCACTCCCCCATGTCGCGGGCCGGGGCGGGTCCGAGGCAAAACGCCCCGGTGCCGGAGGACGGGCGGTCACTGCTGGCCCCGCTCGCGGAGGGATGCAGGTCTCTGCGCCTTGAGGCTCTTGGGAGGATTCTTGCCGCTCGGACCTGGGCGATTTCGCTGCGGGGCGCACCGGTCCTCCTTCCGCGGGGCCCGCGCGCCGAAGACAGACCGCGGGGCGCGTCAGCCGCTCCATGCGCCAACCGTTCCGCGAGACGCGCCTCCGCGCGGGCTTTGCTTGTCCGCCTCCGGCGCCTGGCTTATACTTGCCTCAGTCTCGCGCCCGCACGTCTCACCCGGAGCCCCAGCGATGCCCTCGCCAACTTACTCGATCGTCGTCCCGGTCTTCAACGAAGCCGAGAACCTGCCCGAACTCCACCGCCGCCTCACTCAGGTGATGGAGAAGCTCGGCGCGCCGTGGGAGCTCATCCTCATCAACGACGGCTCGAGCGATGCCTCGCCTACGGTGATGCGCGACCTCGCCGCACGCGACCCGCGCGTCCGCGTGCTGCGCTTTGCCCGCAACTTCGGTCACCAGATCGCTGTCACCGCCGGGCTGGATGCGGCGCAAGGCCGCGCGGTGGTCGTCATCGATGCCGATTTGCAGGATCCGCCGGAGACCATTCCTAACCTCGTGGCGAAATGGAAGGAAGGCTACGAGCTGGTCTACGCCGTGCGCCGCGGTGCTCGGGCGCATGCGCGAGCGGCACCGCTTCCTGCGCGGGATGGGCGCGTGGGTCGGCTTCCGCCAGGTGGGCGTGCCCTACGACCGCCAGGCGCGCTTCGCGGGTGAAACCAAGTATCCCTTCCGCAAGATGCTGCGCCTGGCGCTCAATGCGATCACCGGCTTCTCGTACCTGCCGCTGCAGTTGGCCACCTACTTCGGATTCGTCAGCGCCGGCCTGGCCGCGCTGGCCATTCCGCTGGTGATCGTGCTGCGCATCGCAGGCGTGCACGCTTTCGAGGGCCAGGCGACGACACTCCTCGCAGTGCTCTTCCTGGGCGGCGTGCAGCTCATCAGCCTGGGGATTTTGGGCGAGTACGTCGGCCGCATTTACGACGAAGTCAAAGGACGCCCGCTCTATATATTGGATGACCCTACGCCGGCAGATGACGCTGGCCGGGGCGCGGGCACTCGTTTTGAATAGCGGAGGCACTGCGTGACCAATCTTGTGATCGGCCCGACCTTCGAGGAGATGCTTCACCCGGACCACGTGGAGGCGGCCACCCGCCGCCGGGCCCTCGCGATGCGCAAGAAGGATCCGCTCGACCCGATCAACTTGTACAACATCACCTGGCGCGACCCAGGCAACAAGATCATGTACGAGGTCATTCCGCCCGAGCTGACCGGGGTCGAGGCACCGATCGTCGTCCTGTATGGCCGCGACTTTCCGACCGGCTCGCATAAGGTAGGCGCGGCTTACTCGTGCCTCATTGAGAAGGAGCTCTTCGGCGAGGTCGATCCGGCGGTGCACACGCTGGTCTGGCCCTCCACCGGCAACTATGGCATTGGCGGCGCGTGGGTGGGCTGCCGCATGGCCTTCGACAGCGTGGTGGTGCTGCCGGAGCTGATGAGCAAGGAGCGCTTCGAGCAAATCGCCTCCTACGGCGCGCGGGTAATCAAGACACCCGGGTCGGAATCGAACGTCAAGGAAATCTATGACAAGACCTGGGAACTGCGCCGCGACCCGAAGGTGCGCGTGCTCAACCAGTTTGAGGAGATGGGCAACTACCGCTTCCACTACTACGTCACGGGCAACACCATCGTCGACCTGGCGGCGGATCTCAAGAAGCAGCGCATCGGCGCCGGGCGCATTGCGGCCTATTGCTCGGCCATGGGGTCGGCTGGCACCATCGCCGCCGGCGACCGCATCAAGCAGGTCTGGCCGGAGGCGCGCGTGGTGGGCCTCGAGCCCATCCAGTGCCCGACCCTCTACAACAACGGCTACGGGGCGCACGACATCCAGGGCATCGGTGACAAGCACGCCACCTGGATCCATCACGTGACAGCGATGGATGCCATCGCCTGCCTGGACGACATCGAGTGCAAGAAGGGCCTGCAGATGCTCACCGAAGAGGCGGGTTGGAAGGTGATGGCGCGCACGCTGAAGATCCCCTCGGCCAAGATCAAGTCGCTGGCCTCGATTTTCGGCATCTCGGGGGTATGCAACGTGCTGGGTGCGATCAAGACCGCCAAGCACTACGGCCTGGGTGCAGACGACGTCATCGTCACCATCTGCACCGATACCATCGAGCGCTACCGCTCGACGATGAAGGATATGACCCGCACCTACGGCCGCATGGACGAGCGCGAGGCCTATGCGCGGCTGGTTTCGATCTTCCACGGCCAGGGCACGGATTGGATGAAGGACGGCACGCCCGACATGCGCCGCCAGTGGCACAACCTGAAGTACTACACCTGGGTGGAGCAGCAGGGCAAGACGGTGAAGGAGCTCGATGCGCAGCTCAGCCGCGAGTGGTGGGTAAGGCACCAGGAGCGAGTGAGCGAGATCGACAAGCGCATCAAGGAGACGCGTGTCAGCTAACCCGCGCGCGCCCGAGGCACTGGCTGCGGCCAAGAAGGAATTGCGTGGGTTCGCCCAGGCGCGGCGCGAGGCGATGGGCGAGGCGGAGCGCCTGGGCGCCAGCCAGGCCATCGCCCGGGCGCTCGAGAGCTTTTCGGCCTTTGGCGCGGCCAAGGTCGTGCTGGCCTTCATGGCCATGCGCGGCGAGGTGGACCTGCGCCCGCTCATCGAGCGCCACCCGGAGAAGGAGTGGGGCATCCCGCGCATCGTGCGCGCGCCAGCCCCTCATCTAGAATTCCATACATACGACGCGCAGCGGCTTGTGGCGCACGCCTACGGCATGCTCGAGCCGGCCGAGAGCCAGGCGCGCATCGAGCCGGGAGAGGCGGATCTGGTGCTCGTGCCGGGCCTGGCCTTCTCACCGGCGGGGCACCGGCTGGGCTACGGCGGTGGATACTACGACCGCTACCTGCCGACGGCCGAGCGAGCGGTGAGGGTGGGCATCGCCTACCGTCTACAGGTGGTCGACGGCATCCCGCATCACGCGGCGGACCAGAAGGTACATTACCTGGCCACCGAAGACGGGTTGTGGCCGTGTGCCGCAGCGCTCAGGGAGGAAAAGGGGGCCTGAGCTGGCGGGACACCGGCATCAGCAACAGACAGGGGGACTGCGAGGGTCGAGGAAACGGACATTGTCCTGGTTGCCGTGATGAGCATTCCGCGCGACCTGGAGATCGAACGCGACGTGCCGAGCTGCGGGGCCAAGGTGGAGCGCGAGGTGCGCACGCTGGGCGGAGTGAAACCGCCGCTGGACGACAGCCCGACGGAGTGAGAGGCTGCACGCAGGGCTGCCGCCAATGAGGGCCGTATGGGACGCCTAATCATTCGCAACGGGATCGTGCTCACGGCCAGCGACACCATTGCTGCCGACGTGCTGGTGGAAGGCGAGCGCATCGCCGTGATTGGCCAGCGCCTGCAGGCGGGCGATGCCCAGGAAATCGACGCGACCGGCATGCTGCTCCTCCCGGGCGGCATCGATCCGCACACGCATTTCGATCTGCCGATGTTCGGCACGGTCTCCTCCGACGACCACTACACGGGGCACAAAGCGGCGGCCTTCGGCGGCACGACGACCGTTCTGGATTTCGTGCCCCAGGACCCCGGCCAATCGCTGCTGGCGGCGCTCGAAGGCTGGCAGCGCAAAGCGGCCAAGGCGGCGATTGACTACTCCTTCCATTCCAATCTGACCTGGGTGGGCGAGAAGACGCTGGCTGAATTGCCGAAGCTGGCGAGCGCGGGCGTGACGAGCGTCAAGCTGTTCACCGCCTACAACAAGCGCATGCGCTTGCAGGATGGCGAGATCTTCCTGGCCATGCGCGCCTGTGTCGAACACGGGCTGCTGCCCATGCTGCACGCGGAGAACGGCGACGTGATCGACATCATGGTGGGCGAGGCCCTGGCGGCCGGCAGGCTCGCCCCCGAGTGGCACGCCTTCACGCGCCCGGCGTGGGGCGAGGCGGAGGCCACCTACCGCGGCATCGCACTCGCGGCCACGGTCGGCGCGCCGCTGTACGTCGTGCACATGACCTGCGTGGGCGCGCTGGAAGCCGTGTGCCGCGCGCGCGAACAAGGGCTGCCAGTGATGGGCGAGACCTGCCCGCAGTATCTCTTCTTCACGACGGATGACCTTCGCCGGCCGGATGGTGCCAAGTGGGTCTGCTCGCCGCCGGTGCGCACCGCGTACGACAACGCCGTGTTGTGGCGGGGACTCGAGCTGGGTTGGCTGCAGGTGGTGGGCACCGACCATTGCGCGTTCTTCTATGACGGCACGCGGCCGATCGATTACGAAGGCAAGAAGGTGGCCATCCCGGGCAAGGAACTCGGGCACGGTGACTTCACCAAGATCCCGAACGGGTTGCCGGGCGTCGAGGACCGCATGCAGATCCTGTGGACCTACGGCGTCGGCCAGGGGCGTATCACGCCGCACCAATTTGTTGCACTGACCTCGACCAACGCGGCCAAGGCCTTCGGCCTCTACCCGCAGAAGGGGACGCTCGCGCCCGGCGCGGATGCGGACATCGTCATATGGAATCCGACCACCCGCCGCACGGTGAGTGCCGCGCGCTGGCATCAGCGCACTGACTACAACCTGTACGAGGGCTGGCAGATCACGGGCGCGCCGGAACAGGTCTACCTGCGCGGCCGCCTGATCGTCGACGGCGACACCTGGTTGGGCGCCTCCGGGCAAGGCCGCTTCCTTCCTCGGCGCAGCGGCACCATCGTCTAAATCGCCCTGCTGTTCGTCCGCGCTTCGCTTCTCTTCTCCTAGGAATCCACGCCTCACCGCGACGCCCCGGCCGCGGTTTTCCGATTGCGTTGGGATCAATCCGCTCACGGAAAACGTTGCGCGCGCACGCCGAGTGCAGGCGTGAGCGAGTCATCGCTGATGGCTTTGGACAAGTGAACCTCGCGATTCCCCTAGAAAACATCTCCAAATGACAGGCCGGGTGGCCCGAAGGCGCCCAGCAGCCCTGAGGCAAGAGGCCATTGCACTGTATACGAAAATGGTATGCATTCAACCCCGCGATGAGGGGAGCGAGCCCAGGTGAGACGCGAACCGAAAAAGGGCATTCGCCTGGCCTCGTTGCGTTGTCTTCGCCTCGCAGCGCATGATGCAAACATCGCCCTGTGCAACACGCCGGTGGATCTGGTGATCGACTGGGAAACCGGATTGACCGTGGAGGGAATCCTCTTCGCGGACGGCAGGTACGAATACAAGGATGACACAACGCAAGAGGTGTTGTGGTGCTTGGGAAGATAGCCCTCGGGCATGAGCGCCCCGTGAAACCGTGGGAGGTGGTTCTCCGCCGCCCGCTGTCGGCTTTCAGCGCTCAGCCAGTCGCGGTGGGCATCCGGAGGGAGTTCGCCAACCAGCGCGCCTCGTGCCACGGGCGATGAGAGGCAGGGGGGCAGTCCCCCGCGCCGCTCGACCGCGCGATCAGCGCGTGTAGCGCCCCATGAGCTGGGCCTCGGCCAGGATGTGTCCCTGCATGGCCTTCACAAGGTCGGCCGCGGTTGGGTTGCCGGCGGGAGCCAGCCGAGCGTCAAGCGCGTAGAGCTTGAAGTAGTAGCGGTGCGTTCCGCCCGGCGGGCACGGCCCGAAGTACCCGGTCTGGCGGGCGCTGTTGATGCCTTGCTCGCCAATCCCGGTCACCTGTCGCGTGCGCGCGACCGCCTCCGGTAATGCGGTGCTTTCGCCCGGGATGTTGTATAGCACCCAGTGGACGAAGGTGCCCATCGGCGCGTCGGGGTCGTCCATGATCAGGACGTAGCTCCTCACGCCCGTCGGAGGCGTGCTCCACTGCAGCGCGGGCGAGACATCATCCCCATCGCACGTGAACTTCCCGGGAATCTTGCCTCCCTGGGTGAAGGACGGGCTGGTCATTTCGATGGTCATCGCAACACCTCCTTGTTGCGGGGACGGTTGGGTGACGTCCCGTGTCTCTAGCTCGATCGCCTCTGGGGCGGTGGCGGGTTGCGTGGCCTGTGGGCTCTGGCTGCATCCCGATGCGACAAACGCAAGGCACGCGATCGCGGCCCATGGAGGATGCAGGACGGAGCGTGAGGGTTTCATTTCACCGCCGGTCGACAGGGCTATTCTAGCGCTTTGTGTCCGGTCCCGCGCCGCGGTCTGAGATTCCTCGGGGGCTATGCCCCTCGGAAGGACGGAGAGGCTGGATGGGCCGCGTGATGCTCTCGACGACTCTCGCGCCGGTCAGCGACACGAGGTCCCTTGGTGCCAGGGCCACACTTGCGCCGCGTTCGCCGGCGCTGACGAAGACCTCGGCTTCATCGAGCGCCTGCGAGGCGAGTACGATCTCAAACCCGCGGTTCATAAGTGCCAACGGCGAGATCGCGCCGACTTTAGAACCGGTCACGCGCTCGGCTTCCGCCTGGGTGGCCATGCGCAATCCGGAATCCTCGAGCGCGGTGCGCACCAGCTTGAGGTTGAGTTCCAAGTCTCCCGGTATCACCGCCAGCACCGGCCGGCCCTTGCCCGCACGGAGCACAACCAGCGTTTTGTAGACCTGATGTGGCGAAAGGCCCGCGCGCTCGGCCAACTCGGTCGCGCCTAACTTGTCCTCTGTCGGAATGTGGACCAGGCGATGCGGGACATGCCGCGATTCAAGCAGGCGCATAACGTTGTTGCGGAGCGGGGCAGGGGCGGGCATGGGTCTCGTTGCGCCGGGCATCTCCGCCCGGCGAGGCGCACGGACGCAGCGCGGCGCGCCTAGTAGAACAGACCCCACTCGGCGGCCGCCTCCTCGTCCATCATCGCCGGGTTCCATACCTCGGCGCCGAGCTCAACGAGCACCGGCGTGCCCAGCGCCTCTTCGGCCTTGCGGCGCGTGGCATCGATCATCGCCGGCGCGTACGGGCAGAAGGGCGTGGTGAGGATCATGCGCACTTGCGCGCGATCCTCCTGGACCTCGACCTCGCGAATCAGGCCGAGCTGAATGATGTTGAGCCCAAGTTCCGGATCAACCACATCGGCCCACATTTCGCGCAGCTTGGCCGCTTTTTCCGGGTGCGCGCCGTCGGCAGCCCAGGTGATCTTGGGCGGCTTCTCGCTCGCGCCAGAATCCGGCGCCGGAGCGGCAGAGGGCGGGGGCACGGGTAAGTCAGACATAGGCACCTTGTGATCAGGCGGGACCGGCCGCGGACGGAGCCTGAGCGGGCAGGTGGACGCTAAATGTGCAGGCCCGGTCCCCGGTGAGGATGCACGACTGACGTTGGACGCTCGCCGCCAGCGCCTGTGAGATGATCGCGGCGTCGATGGTGCACACTTCGGGATGGCGCAGGCTGATGCGGTAGTACGGGCAATTAAGTTCGGTCACGCGATAGTCGCCCTGGGAATCGACCTCGGCTCGCGCCTCGAAGCCCTGCTCCGAGAGAAGCTGCAGCAGCCGGTCGACGCGTTGCTGAATGGGCAGCCCCTGGATCTGCGAGGTCATCTCGGAAACCAAGGTGGTGGCCATATCGCGGAAGAGCTGCTCGACGATCTCTTGCGGCAGGCGTCCCTTGATTTCGGATAGCAGGCGGTTGGTTAGCGCCAGGTATTTAGTGGGAAACCGCTCGAGTCCGGCCTCGGTCAGGCTGTACAGTAAGCGTGGGCGACCCACCCCGCGGCGCTCGGCCATGGCGGTGACGAAGCCCTCCGCCTGAAGCACCGCCAGGTGGTGGCGGACGGAGATAGGGGAGACGGCAGTAGCCTCTGCCAACTCCGAGACCGGACACTTCCCCTTGTGGCGCAGGTTCGCCATAATGAGGTCGCGGGTGCTGGTTTCCCTTACGGTTTCCATTTGGGTCACATTCTAGCACGCAATTGGCTTTCAGTCAATATTCTTTATAAATATCACAATTATTGACTAATCAGGCCAGTCGTGCTATAATGCGCGACGAGTTCCGGCTGGAGAGAGCAAATTCCCGGAAGTCAGGCCAGCCGGCGGGAGAATGAGAGCAGGATGTCATCCGTCCTCGAAATCAAGAACCTGCATGTGAGCATTGGCGACCGCTCAATCCTGAAGGGGGTCAATCTGATCGTGCCCCAGGGCGAGACGCATGCCCTGATGGGGCCGAACGGCACGGGCAAGTCGACCCTGGCTTACACCTTGATGGGCCACCCGAACTACACGGTCACGGCCGGCGAGGTGCTCTTCAAAGGCGTAAGCATTCTCGAGCTGGCGCCGGATGCGCGCGCGCGCATGGGGCTGTTCCTGGCATTCCAGTATCCGGTGGCCATCCCCGGCGTTTCGGTGGCCAACTTCCTGCGCGCGGCGATCAATGCCCGCCGGCGTGCGGCGAACCCGCAAGATAAGGGCATACCCGTTCCCGAGTTCCGTAAGCTGCTCAAGGCGAAGATGGAGCTCCTCGAGGTGCAGGCCGAATTTGCCGGGCGCTACCTCAACGACGGATTCTCCGGCGGAGAGAAGAAGCGCGCTGAGATCCTGCAAATGGCCGTGCTCGAACCGGAGATTGCCATCCTGGATGAAACCGACTCAGGGCTGGATATCGACGCGCTGCGCGTTGTGGCCACGGGTGTCAACGCGCTGGGCGGGCCGGCCATGGGCGTGCTGGTCATCACCCACTATCAACGCATTCTCAACTACATCAAGCCCGACGTGGTGCACGTGATGTACGGCGGGCGCATCGTGGAATCCGGCGGCGCGGACTTGGCCCTGCGCCTGGAAGAGCACGGCTACGACTGGATCAAGGAGCGGCACGCGGAAGTGGCCAAGGAGGGTTAGATGGCTGGCAGCGACTCTCGCCTGGTCGACAAGCTGGGCGAATATCGGTATGGGTTTCAAGATCCTGAGAATTACTTCTACAAATCGGGCAAGGGCCTCAGCCGGGAGGTGGTGGAGGAGATCTCCTCCCAGAAGGGCGAGCCGGAATGGATGCGCGCCTACCGCCTGAAGGCGCTGGAGCACTTTCTGCAGCGGCCCACGCCCACCTGGGGCGGCAACCTGGCGGGCCTCGACTTCGACGACATCTACTACTACGTGCGCCCGTCGGAGGCCTCAGGCAAAACCTGGGATGAGGTGCCCGACACGATCAAGAAGACTTTCGACCGGCTGGGCATCCCGGAAGCCGAGCGCAAGTTCCTGGCCGGGGTGGGCGCCCAGTACGAATCGGAGATGGTTTACCACAGCATCCAGGAGCACCTCGAGAAGCAGGGGGTCATCTTCCTCTCGAGCGACAACGGGCTGAAGAAGCACCCCGAGCTCTTCAAGCAGTACTTTGGCACGGTGGTGCCCTACAGCGATAACAAGTTCGCGGCGGTGAACAGCGCCTGCTGGTCGGGCGGCTCGTTCGTATACATCCCGCCGGGGGTGCACGTGGATCTGCCGCTGCAGGCCTACTTCCGCCTCAATGCGCAGAGCATGGGCCAGTTCGAGCGCACGCTGATCATCGCTGACGAGGGCTCGTACGTCCACTACGTGGAGGGCTGCACCGCGCCGATCTACTCCAAGGACTCGTTTCACAGCGGGGTGATCGAGATCATCGTCAAGCGCGGCGCGCGGGTGCGCTACACGACCATTCAGAACTGGTCGACCAACGTCTACAACCTGGTGACCCAGCGTGCGGTGGTGCACGAGGGCGCCACGATGGAATGGGTGGACGCCAACCTGGGCAGCAAGCTGACGATGAAGTATCCCTCCTGCTACCTGGTCGGGGAGGGGGCGCACGGCGAGATCCTCTCCATGGCTTTCGCCGGCGACGGCCAGCACCAGGATACGGGCGGCAAAGTGATCCATGCCGCGCCCCACACCACCAGCAAGGTCACCTCGAAATCGATCAGCAGGGGCAGCGGGCGGGCTTCGTACCGCGGGCTGCTCAAGGTGTACAAGGGCGCGGTGGGCGCCAAGTCGAACGTGGTGTGTGATGCGCTGCTGCTGGACCCGCAGGCGCGCAGCGACACGTACCCCACCATCGAGATTGACGAGGACGATGTCTCCATCGGGCACGAGGCGACCGTCAGCAAGGTGGGCGAAGAGCAGCTCTTCTACCTCACCAGCCGTGGGCTCTCGCAGGAGGAGGCCACGACCATGGTCGTCTCGGGCTTCATCGAGCCGCTGGTCAAGGAACTGCCGATGGAGTATGCCATCGAGATGAACCGGCTGATCCAGCTGCAGATGGATGGGTCGGTCGGCTAGCTCAACCCGGCCGCGAGGCCGACAGGACCGCGAATGCAGGAACGGGTTTTCATTCGAACCGATCGCGGGGGCCCGCGCGCGCCCGCCGCGGCGAAGGACGCCGCCTATTCGGTGGCGCAGGTTGAAGCCATTGCCCGCGGGCAGGGCGAGCCAGGCTGGCTGGCGGACCGCCGGCGCGAGGCGCTGCGCCTGTATCGCGAGATGCCCATGCCGGCCGCGAGCGACGAGGCCTGGCGCCGCACTGACCTGGCCGGGCTGAGGCTGGACGAGCTCGACCTCAATGCGCTGGGTGTGCCGGGGCGCACCAAGCGGCCGCCGGCCGACTTGTTGAAACCGCTGCTCGGCAAAGCGCACGGCGGGCAGGTGGTGTTCGGCGATCTCGACCCGGCGGTCACCCCGCTCGCCCCTGAGCTCGCGGCGCAGGGCGTGATCTTCTTGCCGTTTGCCGAAGCCGCGCGCACGCAGGGCGACCTAGTGCAGCGATACCTCGGCCAGGTGGTGAACCCGGCCGAGGGCAAGTTCGCCGCGCTGGTTGGCGCGCTGGGCGACGTGGGCGCATTTGCCTACGTGCCTAAAGGCGTGAAGGCGGAGCTGCCGCTGCATTCCGTGTGTTGGACGACTCCCAGCGGGCTGCGCGGATGGCGACTGTTAGTGGTTGTGGATGAGGGCGCCGCGTTGACTTATGTTCACGAGAATGCCTCGCCGGATGGACGCGGGGCCAGCCTGCGCGCGGGGGTCGTGGAACTCGTTGCACAGAAGGGTTGCACGCTGCGCTTCGTCGAGTTCCAGTCGTGGGG
>JAPLGX010000506.1 GCA_026389925.1 Chloroflexota bacterium | reverse complement strand
TCGACATCAACGGGGAGGATCTAGAGAGCGCGGCAGCGGAACTGCGCGGGTTGGGCGCGATAACCCTGGCGCGTGCCGTGGACGTGGGCGATGAGGCCCAGGTGGCCGAGGCGGTGGAAGCCGTGGCGCGCGAAATGAGCGGGCTGCACATCCTGGTCAACAATGCCGGGGTCACGACGCGCGCGCCTTTTGAGGAGCTGACCGAGGACAATTGGCAGCGCGTGATCGACATCAATCTGGGCGGGCTGTTTCGCTGCAGCAAACATGCGGCACGCCAGTTTGCCCCGCAGGGCGGCGGGGCGATCATCAACATCGCCTCCATCTCCGGGCTGGTGGGCAACCGCGGCGGGTTGAACAGCCACTACAGCGCCTCCAAGGGCGGAGTGATCGCGCTGACCCGAGCGCTGGCGGTGGAGTGGGCGCCCAAGGGCATCCGCGTGAATGCGATTGCGCCGGGGTACTTCGTCACGCCCATGACCGATCGCCTCAAGGAGCGCGACCCGGCCTTCTATAAAGAACTGGTGGAGCGTGTACCGCTGGGGCGCTTCGGGCGCGCGCAGGACCTGGCCGGGGCGGTCGTGTTCCTCTCGAGCGAGGCTTCGGCCTATCTCACGGGCGCTGTCCTGGTTGTGGACGGCGGCTACACGGCGTGGTGAGGAGAGCGATGCATGACTGAAAACGCACTGCCCAACCCAGCGGGTGCCTCCCCGTTGGAAGGGAGCACCTCCCGCGGGCCGAGCCCCATGCAACGGATCGCTCCGGTGGCGATCTGGGTGGTGTTGCTGTTCCTGACGGTGCTCTCGTCGCTCCTGTCCCCCGTCTTCTTCACGACCCGCAACATCTCCACCCTGCTCAAACAGGCCGCTTCCCTGGGAATCGTGTCGGTCGGGCAAACGCTGGCGATCCTCACGGGGGGCATCGACCTGAGCGTGGCATCGGTGATGGCGCTCATGTCGGTCCTGGCGGCGGGCTTGATGAAGGGACAGAGCAGCCTGTTTGTCCCCGTCAGCCTGCTGTGTCTGGGGATCGCCGTCTGCATCGGCCTGATCAACGGAGTGCTGATCACCAAACTGAAGATCCCGCCCTTCATCACCACGCTCGGCATGGTACTTATCGTCCAAGGCATTCGGTTTGTCTACACTGGCGGCAGCCCGCGCGGCTCGATCGCGCCGGCGCTGAGCTTCATCGGCGCGGGCATGGTGGGCCCGGTTCCGGCTTCGGTGATTCTTTGGGCGGTGATCGTGGTCGTCTTCGTGATCTTGATGCGACGGACGACCTTCGGCCGCCGCATGTACGCCGTCGGGGGCAACCGGTCGGCGGCGCATCTTTCCGGGGTGAATGTCAACGCGATCATCATCGCTGCCTACACGCTGTGCAGCTTCTTGGCGGGTGTGGCCGGGCTGGTGTACACGGGATACAACGGCTACGCAGACAACTGGCTGGGGCGCGGGTTCGAGTTGAACTCGATCGCCGCGGTGGTCGTGGGGGGGACGGTGTTCGAAGGCGGACGCGGCGGGGTGGTGGGCACCGTGGCCGGCGTCCTGATCATTACGATTCTGTTCAACCTGGTGTTGCTGCTTGGCCTGGACGAGGAGTACATACGCATCGTAAAGGGCGTGGCGATTATCCTGGCGGTCGCGATGTACGCTCGAATGCGGACTCGACGTTAATGGCGAATGGACCAGGTCTGCCCGGAGAAGAGCTACCTTCCGGAGGGCCGAGGAAGGAGGTGGACGGAAGAGGAAAGCGAGACGAGAACCAAGAACACTGTACTCCCAATCCTGAAAGCTCGGCGAGTCTCTAAGGAGGACGAAAAAGATGTCTAGCCGAACAAGCAAGACCCTGCGGGTTCTGTCACTCATCACCCTGGCCGCGGTGCTGTTGGCGGCCTGCGGTGGGGGCGCGAAGGCCGGACCGGTCAAGGTCACGGTCGGCTCGGACGGGATGGTCGACACCTCCGCTTTGGCCAAGAAGGCGCCCTACACGGTGTGCTTCAGCAATGCATCCACGTCGAACGACTGGCGGGTCGTGATGAATGCCCACGTCGACTGGGGCATCGAGGAAGCAAAAGCGGCAGGCCTGATCAAGACTTACCGCTACGCGGATGCAAATGATGACCCGGCCAAGCAAATCAGCGACGTCGAAGACCTGCTCACTCAGGGCTGCGATGTGCTGATCCTGAGCGCGGCGGCCTCAGATGTCGTCGATCCCGCGGCGCAGGCCGCCATGGAAGCCGGTGTGCCGGTTGTCACGCTCGACCGCGATGTCTCGAATCCGGAACATCGTGTCTCCTATGTCGAAGGCGACAACTGCCTGATGGGCACAAACCAGGCCAATTGGCTGGTTGCGCAACTCAAGGGCACGGGCAAGATCGTTGAGCTGTCCGGTGCGGCGGGCGCCAGCCCGGCCGAGGAACGCCTGCGCTGCGCCAACTTGGTCTTCGCAGCGAATCCGGGGATTGAGATCCTGGCCCAGGCCTACACCGGCTGGTCACCGACCGAAGGCCAGAAGATCATGGCGAACTGGATCACGCTCTACCCCAAGATCGATGGCATTTGGTCGGACGCCGGCCTGCAGGGCTCAGGCGCGGTCCAGGCCTATCTGGACGCCGGCCTGCCGGTCCCGCCGATCACCGGTGAGGACTTCCAGCGCTTCCTGCACCAGTGGGTTGATAACCACCTGAATATCTACACCTACAGCTTCTCGACCCGCGAGGGTTACTTCGGTGTCCAGACAGCCCTCAAGATCCTGCAGGGACAACCGGTGGAATCCCACGTACGCGTTCCGGGACTGGAGATCACAAACGACAATCTGATGACGATCTACAACCCGAAGCTCCCTGACAGCGCCATGGTGGACGTCATGCCAGAGGTGCAGAAGAAGTTATACCCGGAGGCCTTCAAGTAGGCCCGTCCTGAATCCAGGTCGCGATTGAAGGGACCCGGCTGGATCGTCGGCCGAGGGGTCACCCCCTCGGCCGACGCCGGCCAACATTGGCGCGGGGACTTGGTCGAGGTGGGTATGACTCAGAGCCTGGTCGAGATGCGTGGCATCACCATGAGATTTCCTGGCGTGACCGCGCTCGACGGTGTCGACTTCGAGAGTCGCGCCGGTGAGGTGCACGCCGTGGTGGGAGAAAACGGGGCCGGCAAATCGACTCTGATGAAGATCTTGGCGGGGGTTTATCAACCGGATTGCGGGGAGATCGTGTTGCGCGGCCAGCCCGTTCGGATTTCCAGCCCCCACGAAGCGCAGCTGCTGGGGATCAGCATCATCTATCAAGAGCTCAACCTCCTGCCAGACCTGACGGTCGCGGAGAATGTCTTTCTGGGTCGAGAACCCCGGGGCAAGTTCGGCCTCATCGACTCGCGAGCCCTTGAACTTGGGGCCCGCGAGGTGCTTCACCGATTGGGTGTCGATATCGATCCGCGCCAGCGCCTTGGAAGGTTGAGCGTCGCTCAGCAGCAGATGGTCGAAATCGCCAAAGCGCTTTCATTGAACGCGCAAATTGTCATCATGGATGAACCGTCCGCCGCCCTGGGCGGACGCGACTTAGACAAGCTCTTCGAGGTCATTGCCGCACTGAAGAAGAACAACGTGGCAGTGATCTACATCTCCCACCGCCTAGCGGAAGTGTTTCAGGTGGCCGATCGGGTGACTGTCTTCAAGGATGGCAAGGTGGTCGGGACGCACACGGTGTCGGAGATCGACCGGCCGTCGCTCGTGCGCATGATGATCGGCCGCACCTTGTCGGAGACTTTTCCGCCTCGCGGGAAGCAGGTCGGCGAGGAGATACTCCGTGTCGAAGGTCTCCGCTGCGGCGACAAGCTGACCCGCGCCAGCCTGTCGGTGCGCCGAGGAGAGATTGTTGGGATTGCCGGGCTCGTCGGATCAGGGCGGACTGAACTTGCGCAGGCCATCTTCGGCGCGCGGCGTATCGATGGCGGCGAAGTGCGCATTCGAGGGCAAAAGGTATCGTTCGATAGCCCACGGGATGGTTTGCACCACAAGCTTGGCTTCCTCACCGAAGATCGCAATTTGGAGGGGTTGGTGATGGGGCTTTCGGTGCGCGAGAATGCCGCGCTACCGAGCTTGGATCGACGCCAGCACTTCGGCTTCGTCGACAGCAATGCTGAGGGAAAAGTGGTGGCGGAGATGACCGAGAACTTGAGGGTCCGCACTCCCAGCCTAGGCCAGGAAGTGGAGAACCTGAGCGGGGGAACCCGACAGAAAGTCGTGCTGGCCAAGTGGCTGATCAGTGGTGCCGAGTTACTCATCTTCGACGAGCCAACTCGTGGCATCGACGTCGGGGCGAAAGCCGAGATTTGGCAGCTGATGCGCGATCTGGCCAACCAGGGGAAAGCCATCTTGATGATCTCCTCTGAGATACCGGAGATCGTCGGCATCAGCGATCGGATTGTGGTCATGCACCGTGGCTGTATGGTCGGCGAATTGGCCGGCGAGACAGCGACCGAGGAGAAAGTCATGATGCTGGCGACCTATGGGGAATCCCATGGTGAGTGACAGCGCCCGAGTGTCCCGCTTGCGCCAGTGGTGGCAGCGGGTATGGGATGAAGACCGAGAGCTGCTCACGATCTTCGCGATTCTGGGTGTCCTCTTTCTGGTCGGCATGATCGCCCTGCCGTCTTTCCGCAGCCCGCGCAACCTCTTCAACGTGCTGCGGCAGGCCGTCGCTCTGGGCTTGGTCAGCACCGGCCAGACGATGGCGGTTCTGGTCGGCGGTATCGACCTGTCGGTCGGCTCAACCATCAGTCTGATCGGGGTCTATACGACCGGATTGATGGCGCAGTACACGAGCCTGGGTGCCGTGACGCTGATTGTCCTCGCCATGATCGCCATTGCCCTCTTCATCGGCCTGGCCAATGCCTTCGTCATTACTCGTCTGCGTGTCGCGCCGTTCATTGCCACTATGGGATTGGGTGCGATTATCCAGGGGTTCATCCTGTTGTACGCCAAACGTCCGGGAGGGGCGATCGCGCCCGGGTGGGACTTCTTTGCCGAGGGGATGATCGGACCGGTTCCATTTCCCGTCATCTTCCTCCTGGTCCTTGTGGCCATCGCCTATTTCTTCCTGCGGAAGACGGCTGCTGGGCGACATGTCGCTGCGACGGGGGGAAGCGAGGTGATCGCGCGCCTATCGGGAATCCAGACCAAGCGCGTAGCGGCCTACGCCTACATGATTTCTGCCTTTGCGGCTGCGTTGACCGGGTTGTTTCTAACCAGCCGCATGGGAGCCGGGGACCCGCTCATGGGCGGATTGAACTACGACCGCTATGACCTCGACTCGATCACAGCGGTCTTGCTGGGAGGGACGCGGCTCGGGGGCGGCAAAGGCGGCGTGGTGGGCACCCTGGCCGGCGTTCTGCTAGTCTCGTTGTTGAACAACCTTTTCAACCTGGCCGACATCAACCCCTACATTCAGTGGATCATCAAGGGTGTGATTGTGGTGGGTGCCGTGGCGGTCTACGCCAGTCGCAAGCCGGTCGAGGCCAAGTGACGCCGGAAGATGCCGCCAGCCGTCTGGCCTATGCGCCGAACATCAGCTGGCTACTTCCCGACCTGCCTTTCGGGGAACGGCCAGCGGCTCTTGCACAAGCCGGTTTCACAGGGCTCGAATTCGGATTTCCTTCGCACGCGGACATCCCCGCGCTTGAAGCGGCCCGTCGCGAGCTAGGCCTCGAGGTCGTTCTCTTCAATCAGGACGTGCCGGTTTGGGATGCAGCCAACCGCGGCTATCTGGTCGACGTGCGACGACGAGCGGAGTTCGAACGAACGCTGGACGACGGCCTGGCCATCGCTGCGCGTCTCGGGGTGCAGAAGATCATGCTGCCCTCGGGCGTCGAGGTCCCGGGGGTCTCGCACCACGCGCAGCGCGAATGCATGGTGGAAAACTTGCGCGCCGCCGCCGCACGGGCCGAGCGGGCTGGGGTGATGCTGACGATCGAAGTGCTCAACCCGGGAGACAACCCGGGATACTTTCTGACCTCTCCCGAGGAGGCGCTGGCGATCGTGGGCGAAGTAAATCACCCGCGGGTACGCTTCCAGCTCGACAGCTACCACGTGACGTTGATGGGCGGCGACCCGCTGCGTTTGCTACGGGAGCATGCCGCGCTCATCGGGCACATCCAGTTTGCCGACGCTCCGGGCCGGCACGAACCGGGAACAGGGAAGATCGATTTTGCAGCATTGCTTGCCGCCGCACAGGCGGCGGGGTACCGCGGCTACATTGGACTCGAATACATCCCGTTGGCGGCGGGCGCCGGTGCGTTGGATTGGGTTCCGCCCGACCGCCGCCGCGTGACCCACTGACATTCGCATCGAGTGATGAGAGGAGACACGACGATGAGT